>NZ_JBQXDJ010000018.1:0-77906 GCF_052601015.1 Chitinimonas violaceus
ATCGCCCAGCTGATCCAGTTTGGCTTCACGTTCTTCACTGGCAAACAGACTGGATTTGATCATGATTGGAGGGCTGACTTTTGGATGTCGGAATCATGCCATGGGCGGAGGGTTTTTCGAGGTGCCCCAATAGCCGGCTTGTGGGCAGGGTTTGCCAGCTTCGCACCGAAGGCGTTCTGGCTGAGCTTGTTGTGGGGTTTCTTCCTCTACGTCGTCGTATTCGCCTTCGACTAGTTCAACGAAGTACCATTTACAGGGGCGTCTGATGGCGCAATTTTGAGACAGCATGACAGGGGCAGCCATGGGATCGGCTTCATCACCAGGGGCGAATCCCCTAAAAATCTTTAAATCCCCCCGCTTGCCGGCATCGACGGCAAATGCTGTTAATTTGGCGCTATCTCCCCAAAGCGCATCACGGCCTACTTCCTTTACCAGTCGTTGGCCTAAGGGGTTGAATGTGGCGCATTCCGCCAGAATGCCTTCCTCATTTCCGGGCCAACCAAATTGTAGGGTCCCTAAAGGGTCATCTTGTGGAACATAAACGCCCGATTTGGCAGGCAACTGTCCACTTTCGGCCACGATGTCGGTACGAACCTTGAATTTGGGCAGGCGTGGGAAAAGTGCAATGTTTTCTACCCATTCTTCAGATAATGAAAAGTCTTTCAATGCGCGTTGAGGCGAGACAACAGCGTCAAGTTTAAAGGCGTAGCTGCAAATTGCATCTAGCTGTTTGCTGAATTGTTCTTCTTCTTCAGCACTCATCCAGAGCGAGGAATACTCACTAAACATACGGCCACATTGGTAGGCCCCAGTTTTGCAATAGAAATCAGTTGGCCTTAGGGCAATATCTTCTATGGTTGATTTTCTGAAGTCTTCCAACGCTGGGTAAACAAAGGTACCCCAGTTAGCCGATGTATCACGTACGCCCCAGCGTTTATTAGTTAGCAGAGCATCGCGATCTTGCAGCTTAGCTAGTTCTAGGGTGACATCGGCTCCTTTAATTAGAGCGTCGATAAGATCCAACAAGCCTTGTAAATAAGGCATTGATGTCCAGTAATAAAGCAGGGCAGCTTGTCTTTTTTGCCATTTGTTTAATACAAACGGCAGACCTTTGTCGAGCGGGTTTCCATAAATATCAGTAGGCGGAGGTGGCATGGTTGTTTCGCTTAACCTTAGCCAGCTTGATTACTATCCCACTGCCAAATGGTTGCGCCGTAGTTGGATTCAACTTCTGGCATGGTTTCACCTTGTTTGAATTTTTTGCGGCTGCTTGGGCCGGCTGCGGGCGTCCACCAGTAGCCGGATTTGGGGCATGGCTTGTTGCTTTCGCAACGCAAACGGTCCAGTTGCTCGCTAGGTGAAGTTTCACCGCCACCGCTGTCGGCAATGCGCTCAACCAGTGTCCAAGTTGTAGGAGCGATGGAAATACGTTGCAACCTATTGGGATCGTAACCAATTGAGGCTGGTATGGCTTCATCTCCTCCAATAAGAAGAGCAGCGCAACTATCGTCGACATCGGGCAAATAAATGCCGCTTTGTTTAACGATATCATCTGTCTTGACTTGGATTTTGTTGTTAAGGCGATAGGTGGGCCAAGTTTGGGGAGGATTAAGTGGCCCTCGATTTCGTTCATCGTATCTAGTTGTTAGAGAGCCCAACATCCAGATGCCACTGCAAGCTCTATAGATGTTATCTGCATAGTGGCTCGCCAAGTAGAGCATTTCTTCATACTTCGCCGCGGCACCCGACTCGACTTCATCCATCCAATCTGCGTTGTAATCGCGCTGTCCTCGTACGTCTCCCTCTACACGGCTTGCTGAGCCTAGTCCGTGTAAGTCACCATGTGTGAGTCGAATAAAACTGCGGTTTAAGCTGTCCATCGTGCTACGGAAATTTGGCAGGCAAACTGTCCCCCAGCCGATATCAGGTTGGAGGTGTTGTGCTCTGTTTCGGTAGTCGGGTGGCAATTGCCGCATAAAGCGGTCCATGCAGTCTTCAACGTGCTTGAGCATGATTTCCCATGCATCGCGCATCGCTTCGTAATAGGCAAGCGAGCTATAGCGTTCGAGCAAGTAGATTTCTTGCGGAGTGAGAGGTGTGGGCATGGCTTTATCTTATTTGAACCAATTACTGATGAGTAAAGGCACACCGGTTAAGTCCGGTTTGTGCGTGGCGTCACCATATCCCCAGCCAGTGGGTTTACGTCTGCTCATATAGTTTATGTCTAGGTGAGTAGGGTCGAGTACGACTTGCTCACCGCCACCTTTCAGGGTGAACTCAACAACTTCGTCGCTGTTTCGCATTTCCTGCGTTGCTGCTTTGCCTACCCAGGCATTTAATGGCTTCCCAGGCGGCACCGTGTAAGTTACGTACTCACCATTACTGTTCCAGTTTCGCCAAACAGCCAAGCGCTCTCGCCAGTCTGCTTTGCTTTTTAGAGACTCGAACATCTCCTTCGTCATCCAGCAGATACTGTTGTCACCAGAATTTGGGTCGAGTACTCGGTAAAGCACAGTTCCTGGTGGGAAAGGGACAGCTTCTGCATCGTGAAAAGTCTTATAAGCATCTTTCAATGGGTGTCGCTTGCCGGGCTCAACAACAGGGTTTAAATCCGGCCATTCTGCCTTTTTTGGTGCGGTTTCTAATGGTGGGAAGCTGAGAAATTTGGATTTACTTACCCACTCCGGCTTTTCCTTTCGAAATGCTATTAATTCCGC
The DNA here is from genome assembly GCF_052601015.1 of Chitinimonas violaceus. Classification (NCBI taxonomy): domain Bacteria; kingdom Pseudomonadati; phylum Pseudomonadota; class Betaproteobacteria; order Neisseriales; family Chitinibacteraceae; genus Chitinimonas; species Chitinimonas violaceus. Next base: position 2,718 of record NZ_JBQXDJ010000018.1, read on the forward strand.
TTCCTGAGTGGGGCGGACCAAAGGGTGCAAGTTGAATGTTTTAGGGCTGCCGCGGTAAATGTGATCAGCTTCAACATCTATCCGTTCTGCAAGTTTTCCGAGCCAGTCCTGCAGCGGCTTAGTCACGCTATCCAACCCAGCTTTGGCTTTGTCCCGCACTCGTTTAACGGCGAGCAGCATCTGGCCAGCTTTGGTCTTCAAAGCCGCGCTGCCCCATTTGTCCATCAGCCCTGCCAAGTCTTGCAATACGGCAATGATCTCGTCGAACGCCTTGAGCATGGCTGCTGTTGTAACCTTGCCCTTAAGTTGCCTGATGGCTTTGGCTAGTTCCTTGTAGGCATTGTCGATCTTATGCAGGGCTAGCACTTTGCGTACTGCGGGGGACGCCAAGTGAACATTGAGTTTGGCAATGCCGGCCTCGACGAATGGGGTGGTTGCCTTCCATAAGTCGCTATCGACGGTTTTGACCACACCTTTCAAGACACCCCGGCGTACGTAACTGAACAGGATTTTCGCGCAACCCTTGAAGAGGGAGCCCAGTATCGGAATCAGGCCGATAAGGGTTAAGCCCAGCGCCAGCCAGACGGACTTGTTGCTGCTGTCCTGATTGATTTTGTGGCAGTTGGCGACGACATCGCGCACATCGCAAATCTGGTCAACCAGCGGCACCATGGAAATAACGGTGCCGGTGATAACTTGGGCGGTGGTTTGGTCGTCGTTGAAGTCCCCTTGTAATACCTCCCAAATCCACTCTGCTGCGGCAGACATGTCCTTCTTGGCGCTTTGCACCCAGCGCGCTGGCGCACTGCCATACCATGCCAGCGCATTCTCAAGTTCGTCCCACATTCCAATTTTCTCGCTTGTTCTTGTGTGGCTGGATCAGGCCAATTTGTCTTTAGCGGCCTTGACCAAGTCTTGAAGCGGGTTCCACGGCTTGTCTTTTTCGGGCTCGCGTGGCTCGTAGGTGACAGTAGCCTGCTCGTTGGGAACACCCTCGTGCCGTGCTTTGCCTGCACTGTCGAGCTTGCCCTTCAGGACGGAACCGCCGGTAAAACGGATGGTGTAACCCACGCCCTCCATCGGGTTGCCATCGGCATCGAAGTGCTCAATAGCAATCCAGTTTGGCGGCTCTGCAAACTTCCCTTCCGGCAACGCCAAAGGCGTTCCCGCTTCCATCCCACCCGAAAATGCCCCTGAATTCCCTTTCACTAAAAACTCGCCACTGGCTTTGAAGGTGATGTTGCCGCCTCGCAGCTCCACCGCTGCACCGCCGCCAAACAGGGTGACGCTGTCCTGGGCGGTGACTTCGATGCTGTCGTCGGTGCTGGTAAGGGTTAGGGCTTGTTCGCTGGTCAGGTGGAGCAGGTCGGTATGTGCAGCGATGTGAAGGTCGCCCTCGGCGGCAATCAGCTTCATGCCGCCATGGTGGGTGAAAAGGCCGACGCGGTTACCTGCCTGGATGGTGGCGGTTTGCTGGGCGGTGAGCTGTACATCGTTCCGGCCCAGCGCATGCAGGGCGCCACCGGCGTACAGCAGGTGGCTGCCTTCGGTAATGGCGGCGAGGGCGCTGGGGGTTTCGAGGACGGCGGGGCTGTCCTGCAGGGTTTCAACCGGGTCTTTGAGCTTACGGCCGTCGCCCTCAGTATCGGGTTGCTGGGCGGCGTGGCCGTTGACTGCGCCGCTGTACTGGTTGATCTGCGCGTGCAGCTGCTTGATCGCATCTTGGCTGTGGATGGCGAGGGTATGGTGGGTGGCTGCGGTATCGCCCAGCGTCTGCACCAGCGTTTCGGCCCCCTTGATCTGCGCCTGGGTAGCGTGGGCAGCCAGCTGGGTCTGGTTGGCCTGGGCTTGCGTATGGCTGCTGAACAGCAGGCCAGCTTCGCCACGCAGGCTGCCCCAGCCATCGGTACGTAGTTCCAGCCCCTCGCCACGGTAGCGCCCGCGCTGGGCGGCAAATGCCGGTTGGGCGATGAGGTGGCCGAGGTTGAGTTCCGTCTCCTGCCGGCTGGTCTTGAGCTGGCTGCGCAGCTGGCTAGGTGTGTCGTCCATCACCCAGCGGCTGTAGTCGGTGCCGTCCAGCGCCTGGCTATGAAAGCCGCTCAGGTGGCCTGCATGGTTGGCGGGGCCATCGTGGCCGGCGGCGTAGGGCGGGGTGGCCTGGTCGTTGTACGCACTGCCGACCACCATGGGCCGGTCGATATCGCCGTCGATAAAGGCGATCAGTACCTCGTCACCCACGCGTGGGGTGAAGTGGGTACCCCAGTTGGGGCCGGCCAACCATTCAGCCAACCGCACCCAGGTAAAGCCGGCTTCGGAACCCGGAGCATTGTCGCCGGTGTTATGGGCCAGCCCCCCGCTATTGGGCTGTTTGCCGCGCTGCCAGCCGAACTGAATCTTGATGCGATGGTGGCGGTCGCTGCGCAAGGGCGTATCGGGCACCCCCACCACGAGTGCAGTCTGCGTTGGGGCGATGGGTTTGGTTCGGAAGGCTGGCGCCAATGGACGCTCGACAGCCTGGCAGCTGATGCAATGGCGGTAACTGCCTGCTTCGGCTTTGGCAGCCTGCTGCCAGTCGGCCACATTGGCGTGCAGATTGTTGGCGCCATGGTGCTCAATGCTGCGTACCGTAAAGCGGCGACCGGTGTAATCGGCATGGTCGAGCAGGGTGAATATCTGGGCGGGGCGCAAAGCACGTACTGCGCCTTCGGCAGTGAAGCGTTCGGCTTCGCTATCGTGCGCCAGCTGGCGCAGGGCGGCGATCTGCTCGGCCTGTTCCGCATCGTCAAAGCGGTAGGTGCCGCTGCCGTCGTAATCTTCCAGCGCGGCCAGTTCACCCTTGGGCTGGGTGGACGTGGCGGTACCCGCTGGTGCGTGCAGCTTGCGGTAATCCCAGCTGCTCTGTTGCACGCTGTTGGGCTGGGCGCGGATCTGGCCTTCAAACCGAGTGAAACGGTCGTCGCTCAGCGCGGCGCTGACATGGCCAAAGCGGAATGAGCCGGCATCGTCGAGTTGGGCCTTGCTGTCGAAGACATGCAGGCGACAGCGTGACAAAGCGTTGTCGCCATTGCTGCCGGCTTCGGCGAGGTGTTCAAATACAAAGCTCAGTCCTTCTTCGCCAAAGAGGCGGCAGATGAAGTCCCAGTCGCTTTCCTCGTACTGGATACACAGGCTGCGTTTGCGTAACGGCTGGGTAACCGACTTGCGCCAGTTGGCCTCGGGGTAGTCGTTGAACAGTTCTGTGGCGATGTCCAGCACCGTCTTGTCCTGAAATACCCAGGTGTCGTGCCGGCCGGCAAGCTTGGCTGCCCACGGCAGCAGGACGATGCGGTAACGGCTGTAGCCGCCATCGCTGCCGATTTCCGCCAGATGCGCTACCCGGCCATGGCGGGGAATGAGCTTGCCGCTGGCATCGATGATGCTCAGCTGCAACTCCTTGCCGCACCAGTCGGCTTGCTTAAGGCCGGCCAGTTCAACGATGACGTCCACCTCGAAGCGGAAAAGTGTATCCAGCGCTTCGTGGCCATCAAAGCGTTCGACCAGCACCGGAACAGGCGTGCCGTCGAGGCGGATAAGCCGGGCGTGTTGCTGCAGGCTAAGGTTGCCGAGCAGCTTGCCGATGTTGTCCGTAACCGAACTGAGTGAGGCCGGGGCGGAGCTGGATAGGGCGGGAAATGATGACATGATGTCCGATGGTATGCGCCAAGAGCGGAAGTTCAGCCGGAGCGCCTGCCGTGGGCTCGGTTAGCCAAAGGGCAGGGCGCGATGTGCATAGGTCCAACGGCTTACATGTCTTGCTCGGTACGCACGCCGAGCAATTCATTGAGTTGCGACAGCGCGCTGTCATCCTTCACCACGGCGGCCAGCCATTGGTGCAGCGGCATGTCACCCCAGTCGGCTGCTTTGCGGGCCAGATAGGTGACAGGGCTGTGCGGCTCCGTCTGCTCGAAGAAGTCGGCAACCTGGCGCAACTGCTGCAATGCCTGGCTGCGGTGCTGGATTGCGCCGCCAATCACCACCGCGGCAGGGGCGAACCCCGTTGCTGCACCACCATTGCCGGCAGCCGGGGCGGCAGTATCGGCAGCAGCGGGGTTGCCACCGCCCGATATGCCCTGTTCACGTGCAACGCGTTGCAGCTGGTTGTCCACCGCATCGAAGGCATCGAAGATTTCGCGGAAAGACGGGCCATCCACACCAAGGCGGGAATCGATGGCCTCGGCAAGCGCATCCCACGCAATACGCGCGGTTTGCAGGTCCGCCATAAGGCTGCGGAGGAAGTCTTTCGCGGTGGTGCGCTGGGCTTCGGCAATCAATGCGAGCGTGGGCTTGCCCTCCGGGATGTTGTCGCGCAGGTCCGGGTCTTTCTCCATCGCGCTTTCAAACGCCCGGGCCGATTCCTGATCCGCCAAGCTGAAGTTACCCTTGGCGCTCTTGGTCAGTGGTGTTTGCCGGATCAGTTCGACTGAACGCGTCACAAACCACGATAGGGTGCCGATGCGCAGCTCCTGGTCGCCATCCTCCGCTTCGGGGTAGATGGTCTCCCAGTACTGTTCGATCAGGCTGCAGAGCACTTCGCAACCGTGGGCCAGGCCGGCAAACTGGTAAAGCTTTGCTTCGGCTTCGGCGTACCAGCCGGCAACGCGCAAGTCTTTGCTGCGCTCGACCAGTACTTCGGTGCACAAGTCAGAAGCGGCGTCCCAGTCGGCCACTTTCAGCGTGGCAACCCAGTCGCCTTGAGCGAGATTGGCATCGTCTTCACGCCGCGCTTCGCGAATGCGATCGAACTCATCGGAGAAACTCAGGTCTTCACCGCAACCACCAGGGCCGGATAAGGGCTGTAGCAGGGCGTCTTTGTCTTGCATGATACTTTTCCTCTTCCTTGGGCCGGCACGCTCGCGCCAACCCGGTTTGATACTTTGCTGCGGTTTGCATGGCTTAACATACGGTTGGCAAAGCGATGGGGTGTTTGCGGTCTAACTGCCGCTTTTCCCATCGATGACACAGATTATATTGTGCTAACTGCCTATGGCGGATCGTAACAGTTTGTTGACTAACTATTAGTAACTACTGCCGCTTAGAACCTGTTTTTGAACAGGTTCTTACAGCTACGAAGCAAGATCGTAAGGCGGTCAGCTGACCTTGTAAGTCAGCTTGCCAGCCTTGGTTGCCCCCACCTTGATCTTCTGAATCGGTTCTCCTTCGGCCATCCGTTCCAGTACCGAACCTGCGATTTCGGGCAGGATGGTGCCGTTGAGAATATGGTCGACATTACGCGCGCCGCTATCCACTTCGGTACAGCGCTGGAATACTGCGTCGACCAGACTGTCGTCGTAAACGAAAGCAGCTTTGTGGTTGGCCGCGACACGGCTGACGATGCGGTCGAGCTTGAGGCGGATGATGGCTTCGAGCACGTCGTCCGAAATCGGATAGAACGGCACCACCTTCATGCGGCCCAGCAAAGCGGGCTTGAACTCCTTGAACAGCTGCGGGCGGATCATCTCGGCCAGGCTGTCGGCATCGGGCAGTTCCCCAGCCGCTTTGTTGAGGCAGGCTTGCATGATGGTGGATGAGCCGACATTCGAGGTCAGGATGATCAAGGTGTTCTTGAAGTCGATTTCTCGTCCTTCGCCATCTTCCATCACGCCTTTGTCAAAGACCTGGAAGAACATCTCCATCACATCAGGATGGGCTTTTTCCACTTCATCGAGCAGGACCACACTATACGGTTTGCGCCGTACGGCTTCAGTCAGCACACCTCCTTCACCGTAACCGACATAGCCGGGTGGGGAGCCCTTGAGTGAGGACACGGTATGCGCTTCCTGATATTCGCTCATGTTGATGGTGATGAGGTTGCGCTCGCCACCGTAAAGCGAATCCGCCAAGGCCAAGGCGGTTTCGGTCTTACCCACACCGGAGGGGCCGACGAAGAGGAACACACCCTTGGGCTTGTTCGGGTCTTCCAGATTGGCGCGGGCGGTACGCACGCGCTGTGCAACTCCTGCCATGGCGTGGTCCTGGCCGATTACCCTTTGTTTGAGCGTATCGGCAAGGCCAAGGATGGCTTTGATCTCATTCTTGACCATGCTGCCGACGGGAATACCGGTCCAGGCCGAGATGATATCGGCGACGACGCTGCCATCCACGCAGGTGGGCACAAGGCCGGCCTCACCTTGCAGCGTCTTGAGTTCGGTCTTGAGGCGATCGAGCTCGGCGCGTTCGGTTTTGAGTTCGGCTTTTGGGTCGGCGTTGTGCTTTTGTTCCAGTGTCTGGCGTAATTCGCCAATCTGGCGTGCCAAGCCCAGCTCCTGTTGCCAGCGCTTGTTCTGGCTTTCGATATCGGCGGCCAGCTGTGTACGGCTTTCGCGCAGTTCCTTGAGCTTGTCGGTATGGCTGCCGCCTGCTGCTACTTCGCGTTGCAGGGCTGCGATTTCCACGTCGATGCGTTCAAGCCGTTTCTCGGCCAGTTCAATGGCTTCGGGTTTGGCGCTTTGGGCCAGCGCCACGCGTGCGCAAGCGGTGTCGAGCACGCTGACGGCTTTGTCGGGCAACTGGCGGCCGGTGATATAGCGGGCGGAAAGGCGGACGGCATCGACAATCGCCTCATCCAGTACGCGGATATTGAAGTGCTTTTCCATCAGACCGGCCATACCGCGCAGCATGCTGGCGGCGACATCAAGGTTGGGCTCATCCACCTTGATGACCTGGAAACGGCGGGCCAGCGCGGCATCTTTCTCGAAGTACTTCTTGTATTCAGCCCAGGTCGTGGCGGCAATGGTACGCAACTCACCGCGCGCCAAGGCGGGCTTGAGCAGATTGGCGGCGTCGTTCTGTCCGGCTTGTCCGCCGGCACCGATCATGGTGTGGGCTTCGTCAATGAACAGGATGATAGGGTGGGGGCTCTTCTTGACCTCATCGATCACGTTCTTCAAGCGGTTTTCGAATTCGCCCTTCACGCTGGCGCCGGCTTGTAAGAGGCCCAGGTCCAATACGTGCAGTGCCACGTTCTGTAGTGGAGGCGGGACATCGCCGGCAGCAATCTTCTGCGCCAGACCTTCCACCACCGCGGTTTTGCCCACGCCGGCTTCACCGGTAAGGATGGGGTTGTTCTGCCGGCGACGGGTGAGGATATCAATCGCCTGGCGGATTTCGCTTTCGCGGCCGATGACGGGGTCGATCTTGCCTTCCTGCGCCCGTGCGGTGAGGTTGCTGGTGAACTGGTCCAGCGCCGGCGTCTTGGCGATGCTGCTGACGGCGGTATCGCCCGGTGCGGCATCATCGGCTTGTGGGGCGTTCTGGATGGCTTCACCGGCTTCGGCCGACTTGGCTGTCAGTTCCGCCAGCTTATGTTTGAGCGTATCGAGCGGGAAACGCGCGAACAAGGCCGAGCCGCGCCGTGCCAGTTGCGCAAGGTCCGGCGCAGTCAGCAGGGCCAGCAGGATATGCCCGCTGCGGATCAACGACGTGCCGGTCTCGATCGATGCCAATAACCACGCGTGCTCCAGTAGAGTGGGCAGGTGAGGGGAAAAGACCGGGGTGCGGGCATTGCCGGTCTTGAAGTTTTCCAGTTCGCGGTTCAGGTCGCGTTCGAGCTGAGTTGAGCTGATATCGAACTTCTGGCAAAGCACCAGCAGGTCTGAACCCGGCTGCTCCAGCAAGGCAAGGAACAGATGTTCCAGGTCCACCTCGTAATGACCCCGCGTCATGCACAGGTTGGCAGCACGTTCGGCGGCCAGGCGTGCGGTGGGAGTGAGTTTGGAAATCAATGCCTTGAGATTACTTGCCATGGTTTTTCCTCGTGCTTGCCAGCTAGTTTTTTGAGTATGTTTGTATGTAAATCTAAATCAGTTTAGAACCTGCTTACGACCACCACTTTGTACTGAATGGATCGCGATAGAGCCCCAATTAAAAAACTTTAATTCAAGATGTAACGCGCTTCATCGACATGGTCGGGAGCGGCTCGGCTGCTTATCACTGCATCTCGGCCAAGTTGACCGCTCATACCGTTCAGGCGTGCAGGGGCAACGTCATCGCGGTGCAGAATCAGTTGCACTTCAAATTCGACGCTGATGCCGCACCAGTACTGCAACAGACTGCGTAAAGCGCTGGACCCGGCTCCATCTGGCAACAGCGAACGATAGGCTTTTGATCGCAATGGACCAAACCGGAGCCGAAGCCGGCTTTGCCGTTCCCATAACCTTGCGCCGCAGCAGGCGCTTTCCCCCAGTACGGCAATGCTGCCGCCCAGGCGGGTCTGTTGCGAGGGCGGGATATCGAACCACTGGCCGACAAACTGCTCTACCTCGACTGTGGCCTGGAAGTAGTCTGCCAGTACTCGGCGCAGATTTTCGGCAGAGACCGGTTGGTGTCGCAGCAACCCTGCATATGCCGCATAGGGTGCGATGTTTTCATCGCTGTCCGCCGGTTTGTCCAAGCCCAATTGCTTACCCGAGAGGCTGAGCAATTCCGGCAGAAAACGCTGGCCGCTTTCATGCCGCAACGGTAGGCGATACTTCTGCCAAGCCTTGTAGAACAAAGCCACCATGCGGTTGTTGAAGACATTCATGAAGGCATGCGCGGTAGGGTCACGGTGCACTTGCAGGCGTTCTGCCAGCTTCTCGGTATAGAAGCGCGGCATGGCGCCGCTTGGCCCGGTCATGCCGATAAAGGCGGGCACCATGCGGTAAGGGGCGTTGCTGCCAGCATCACCCGCTGGGCTTTCAAGCGATTCCACCTCACTGGGTGGAAAGGCGAGGCTGAGTGAGCTGCCAAAACGGATGCGTTCGCCCACCACACGGTCCGGATCGGCCCCTTCGTGCAGATGCAGCTGACGCGACAGCACGCGTACCGCCTGAAAGAACTGGTACTGTTGGGGCTGTGTGAGCAGCTTGTCGATCAGACGATAGGACGAAGGCCGTTGCGCGGCTGACATTCCCTGAGCACCTCTCCGGTTTCGGCATCTTCCAGCACGACCCGGGTAAAACTGTTGAGATTCACAGCCAAGCCGAATACATGCGAAAGCAGTTCGGCGAAGAGCCATATCCCGCTGCCAACAAAGTGATCGACGCGAACCGCAATGCGGATTTCCATGCCCCGGATAAAGGTGGGGAAGGGGTTGCCTGCCATCCGGGCAGAACTGGCCGAGCAGTTGACGCGTACGACACCATCGATGGCGCGGCGGTTTTGGCTTGAGCGGGCAAGGTCGTACAGGGTCAGCAATTCACGCAGGCTGTCGCCATCGTCGTCAGTGACAGACCAATGGTTCAGCGTTAGCTGCGACACAAGCCGCCATGCGCCATCCCCTGTGTGCTTGAAGCGGGCGGGCTGGCTGGGTTTGCGTAACAACTGGATGGTCTTGACTGCCGCCACGCCATCTGCGAACAAGTCACCGCCAACCTGGGCAACAGGCAGCTGGGATGGCAGGTCGCGATTGGTGCAGGTGAGGTCGATGCTCAGCGTTTCCACATCGTCGTTAATGGGATTGAAGTCTGGGTCGACGATGGTGATCTGGTATTCAAAACCGGGGCTGCGTTCGATCAGCTGCTCGTCACGCACTACCTGCCAATACCGGCCCGCGGCTGAGGGCGTGCCATGCTTGAGCGAGTAGAAAGGGTGAAAGGCATGGACCGTGGCGTTGTCGGCGTTCTCGCGAACCTGGGCAACCCGGTCTACCGAATAGACCTCGAAAGCCTGGGGGCGACGGGCATCAGGCAATACGGTGTACTGCACCTGCTTGTGGCTGAGCCGGATAGGTTCGGCATGCTGCTTGAACAGATTGACCACCGGTGTGCAGAACAGCTGGAAGTTGGCGGCATTCAGGCCGTCGAGCAGGTTGTCGAACAAGCGATCAAACCGGCGGTCGTCACGCGACGTGGCAAGCATGAAGTTCAACTTCAGTTTGCGCAGCCCTTTCGGCATGCTGGCAACAACATCTGAGACATCGAGGTCGATGAAGTTGAACTTCTCTGGGAATACAAAGTATTCGGTCAACAGGCGGTAGGCGGAATGGCTGCGGGCATCGTCTTCCACCAGGGCTTCATCGTCGGCGAAGCCAACAGGGTGGATCAGCTGCTTTTGAATTAACTTCCACGGCCCAAAGCCAGTATCGACCGCAACGGTGATGCAGCGCTGGAACAAGGCCTCACGCAATAACGCGACCACCGAGGGCTCGGCATCCAGGAAGATGCGCAGGGGTTGCTGCAGTGCCTGGTTCAATGACAGCTGCTCGGCCAACCCGGTAATGCCGATGGTGAGCATGGACGTTGCAGTATTGGGAATCTGCGTGCCGCTTGGGGGTGTCCAATCCGTTGCGTAGGCAACGTCTTCAATGCCGACGGGCAGCAGGTTGACGTCAAACGCAGTATGAAACTTACAGGCGATCCCCTTGACCGGGCGCGATTGCAAAGCGGTGCCGCGGGGAATCTTCACCGCAGCGGTAAGCTGGGCGGTTGCGCCGCCGAGCTTGGCAATCGAGCAGGACGGGTAGGGGCGAAGATATTGCGGATAGAGGGTTTGAAACAAGGCGTTGGTGAGCTGGGGGTATTCGTCATCCAGCTTTTTGTGCACGCGCGAGGCGAGCAGGGCAAACGATTGGATCAAACGCTCAACATGCGGATCTTCCACCGCCTCGCCCGACATCAAGAGACGGCCGGCAATCTTCGGGTACTGTTCGGCGAATTCACGAGCGTGGCGTTTCAGTACGGCCAGTTCGCGTTCGTAATAGGGAAGCAACTCTTCCATGATGCTTTAAGTGGCTTTCACTCGGCGGCCTTGGCTGACCGAGTATTGCTGAATAGTAGGTTGCAACATCGCATCAAAGCTCACCGGCTCCTGGGCCGGATAGACAACAAGCAGTGCGCTGATCGAAAAAAGCAGGGAGTTGGTCGAGCCCTGGTCGGCTTCGAGGTGGACACGTACGTTCTTAAGGCGAGGCTCGTGGCAGAGTATGGTTTCTTCCAGGGTACGGCAGATGCGATAGCAATCGGCCGGATTGGAAAGACTCATGCCCACGAAGTCCAGGATGCCGAAGCTGAGGATGGAGTGGTTCGCCAATGGATAGTCGGCCAATGTCTCATCGGGACCGCGGCGGCTATTCAACAGCGCTTCCAGGTCGTTGGCGACCGATTCCTTGAGTTGTTCGATGTTCAACCGCCGCAAGGGATTGGATTCGCTCTGTACCTTGGGATTGTCATCAAACAATTTTTCAAACAAAGTCGGGGCAAAACCACGCGACAGATTGCGATCCAGCATCGGATTTCTCCGTAGTTACCAGGCAAAGGCGAATGCCGCTATCGCACAAAAGGGCGGCACAAGCGCCGCCCCTCTGTCATCCAGCACTTAAGCTTCGTACTTGTTGGTGTTCTTGGCAGAACTCCAGGCGCCAGACGTGTTGCCCTTGGCACCACCACCTGTGCCTTGTGCAGTGTAAGTCCATTGAATAGCCGCATAGCGTAGCGAGAAGCTTTCGCTGGGGATACCGCCGCCACCGCTATTCGGTGCAACGGTCGAGATCAGCACGTGTTTCATCTTGACCTCAAGATATTTCACACGGTCGTTACCGTCCGCACGCATGAAGTCGACGGTTACTTCGTCGAAGGTTTGACCGGCTGAACAGGCTTCCCACATCTTGGGGCTGGCCTTGTCGATCTGTTTGACGAACTGCATATCGCCATGCTCACAGCGTTCAGCAGTGTGGCCACCTGAACTGGAGGCGGTAGCAGACTTCGGTTGCATGATCTGGTGTGCCCAACTATCGACTTCCACCCAATTTGTGTGCTTGCTATCGGTGGACTCTCCGTCGATTTTGAACTTGCCGGTGAACTGGACGTAGATATCTTTCATGTTTCCTTTGCTCCTAAGAAGTGCCAAGGCACTTGTTTAAAAATTTATGACGAAAATCGCTCGATGATCTGGTTGGTAACTCAGGCCGTGAAACGGATTCTGATGGGGAAATGCGTTGTTGACTGAGTTACAAATACCAGTTCATGAGCCGGACACCTGCCTTGCAGCGGTGGGTTAGCAACCGCTGCGAAGGAGTGTAGGTACGTCAGCTTCAGTGCTGGTCAGGTGGCTGAGCCACCTGCCATGCGCCTTGCCTGGTTATTGTTTAAGGGATATCGCTTTTTTGGTTATTGTCATTTATCAACGATTGGCCGACTGAGGCAGCTCGGCAACCAGGCGTAGAGAGATCGACAGCTCATCAAGCTGGAAGTGGGGACGTAAAAAGGCAACGGCCTTGTAGACGCCGGGGCGGCCAGGTACTTCGGCCACTTCCACAGATGCCTCACGCAGCGGGAACTGCGCCTTGGCTTCTTGCGAAGCGCCGTCGTCCAGCAATACGTACTGGGAAATCCACTTGTTGAGGAAATCCTGCACATTGCCGGCGGAGGCGAAACTGCCGATCTTGTCCCGCATCATCGCCTTGAGGTAATGTGCGACGCGGGAGACTGCCATGATGTACTGCAACTGGGACGACAGCACGGCGTTGGCATTGGCTGCTTCGCTATCGTATTTCTTGGCTTTTTGGGCGGACTGAGCGCCAAAAAAGGCTGCGTAGTCGGTATTCTTGCAGTGAACGAGCGGAATAAAGCCCAGATCGCTCAGTTCCTTTTCGCGGCGATCGGTTATGGCGATCTCGGTTGGGCACTTGAGTGCGACCTCACCATCATCGGTCTTGAAGGTATGGGTTGGGAGGCCCTCCACCAGTCCGCCACCCTCTACACCGCGTATGGCGGCGCACCAGCCGTAGTTCTCAAAAGCGGAAGTCAGGCGTGCGGCGAAGGCATAGGCGGCGTTTACCCACAGATATTTGCTGTGGTCGGAACCATCGACTTCCTCAACAAAGTTGAAGCCTTCGACGGTTGTGCCGTCCTTGGGGTCATAAGGTAGGCGGCCCAGGAAGTGGGGCAGCGTCAAGCCGACGTAACGGGAATCTTCCGATTCACGGAAGGAACGCCATTTGGCGTATTCGACCGTGTCGAACACCTTGGCCATATCGCGTGGTTTGCCCAAGTCGGTAAAGGTGTCCAGACCGAACAGTTCCGGTGATGCTGCGGAAATGAATGGCGCATGTGCCGCTGCGGCGACATGTGACATCTGTTCCAGGAAATACATGTCGGTAGGCTGGCGGGAAAACTCGAAATCACCGATCAGTGCGGCAAAAGGGGCGCCGCCGAACGTGCCGAATTCTTCCTCGTAGACCTTCTTGAACATGGCGCTCTGGTCAAAATCGATGGCGGTCTGGAAATCCTTCACCAATTCCTTCTTGGTGGTATTGAGCATCTTGATTTTCAGCGACACCCCTGTACTTGTTTCACGGCACAGGTAGTGGAGGCCGCGCCAGGAACTTTCCATTTTCTGGAAGGCCTGACCATGCATGACTTCGCTGAGTTGGGCCGAGATCAATTCGTCGATCTGGGCGATGCGTGCATCCAAAGTGGCCGCCAGATTGTCTGACATCACCACTGTGCCTTGCATGACCTCCTTGACCAGTTCGGAGATCAGGTCTTTGGCGCGCTCATGCTCGGTGCCAGATTTGGCGACACGGCTTTCGGCGACGATCTGGTCGAGCAGGCTGCCCTCGGCAGCAGCTGCTCCAGCCTGAGAATTCGCTTGTTGCATGAGTTCGCTCATTTACTTTTCCTCCCCACCACCGGTTTCCTTGCCCAGCTTCTCGAGTTTTTCGGTGTTACGTAGCACATCATTGAGCAGGTCTTCCAGCTTTTCGCTGCTGGCCACCTTGTTACGCAGGTCGGAAAGCCGGGTGCGGGCTTCGACCAGTTTGTTCAGGGGGTCGATCTGCTTGACGATCTCTTCAGGACGGAAGTCCTCCATCGAACGGAAAGCCAGATCCACGGCAAATTCACCGCCCTTGTCAGTCAGCTTGTTATTCACCCGGAACTTGGCGCGGGGCTCCATCGCGCCCATCACTTCATCAAAGTTGTCGCCATCGATATTTACAAATTTTTTGTCCTTGAGCTTGGGCTGAGCGACAGTCGAATCGCCTGCGAAGTCACCGACCACACCCATTACGAAGGGTAGTTCCTTCTGCTGGATAGCATCGCCTACCTCAACGTCATAGGTGAGTTGGACGCGCGGAGGCCGCACGCGCTGCAGTTTTTTCTGAGTGCTTTCACGTTTTGCCATGATAGATATCCTTATAAACCGAACTTATTTACCTTAGTGCACCGAACGGATCTGCTGAAGGCGTGCTGGGCGCAGGTTGCGGTTTTGCCGTTACCGCTGGCGCAACGGCTGCAGGCGCGGCCGGGGTGGCGGGCGTGTCAGCCTGTGGTTTGGTAGCAATTGGGCGAGGCCGTGGACGCGCTGCCGGTCTGTTGATGGACTTGACGCCTGGAATCAGGATGGATTCGCCTAGCGTATCCCGCAGCTCTTTCACCAATGTTTCGGCTTCGGACTTGTTGGAGTCGCTGAGTGGTGTATCTGCACGGATTTCACTGAGGCTGGTGACAGCCAGACGCATGCTCGATACAAAGATGATGCTGCGCGCCTCGGTACTGTTGGGCGAGCGGGCAAGCGCTTCTGTGGCGGCATCGATCGCTTTGGGGTAGTCCTGACGCTCGAACTGGACCTGAGCCAGCTTGACCCAGACGACTTCGTTGGTCGGGTTCTGCTTGGTGGCCTGAATCAACAATTCCGCCGCTCTATCCTGAGCGCCGGCATTCATCGCTTCATTGGCTTGTTTCAGCAGGGAGTCGGATGACGAGGGGGGGCGGGCGGAACCACAAGCAACCAGGGTGCTGGCAACCAACACGCAAAGCAGCCCATTTTTTAAGCGCGACACGGGAGGATCAAACTTAGTATTCATATTATATTAGTCTCCAGTAAGCCATCTTATGACAAAATAATTCGATAATGCTAAGCTTTCTTTGGTATTAAATGCAATGCGGTGATACCTGAATATTTCAAGAATTAATAAGTGCTAATATTAATTATGTAATATGTTGAAAACCTAAGGCTACTCATGCGGGTAATTCTAAATGCGTTATATGTTGTTGTATTTCTCTGTCTGCTGGCCGGTTGTGCTACGCCGGTAGGCAAGGCTGCCCTGCGTGCTGTAGGGATGGCCGACAAGGACGAGACTGGCAGGAAGCTGAAGCTGGTGATATCGGCGGGAGGCAGCGTAAACAGCGACAGATCAGGGCGTGGGAATGCTGTGGTGCTGCGACTGTTCAAACTACGCAACGCTGACAACTTCCAGGCAATGACCCGTGAGGCGTTTGAGAGTGGTGGCGCTGCAACTGCGGGTTTGAAGGAAGACCTGATCAGCAGCAAGGAGCAGATCCTGACGCCTGGGCAGCAGTATCAGCTCGATGAGCTGCTTCCACCCGATACCCGGTATTTGGGGCTGGTGATGTCGTTTCAGAGCCCACAACCTGTCCGTTGGCGCGCCGTATTGCCAGTCAGCGCATTGGATGATAAACCTCTATTAATTGGCGTACATCGCTGCAGCTTTACCATAACCGAAGGTCTTTCAGATAAAGAATTGTTGAAGACTTTATCTCGCGCCGGGTCGGCAGCATGTAGTTGAATTTACAGCTTTTATATGGTGACCAATTTTTTGGCTTATTTAAAATGGTCACAGTCTTGAGCAATTGCTTTGTCAATGAAAAGTCTGCTATCGAAAGATGAAATTAAAATAGCAGCCTATATAAGCGAAATAATAAATGTCGAATATTCCGCGTGTCCTTTGGGGTGAAGGCTTATTTCTTCGTCCGCAGCATTTTCAACAACAAGATGCTTACCACGATGACAGACTGAATGAAGTCAGTCAGTTACTGCATCCTTATGGCTGGGGCGTGCGCAGTGTTCGCTTCGACGTGGATGCACTGGCGGGTGGGGTCCTGGTGGCACAAGAACTTAGCCTTGTTTTTCCCGACAGGGAGCCATTTGCCGGACCCGGGTGTGATCCCTTGCCCGAGGCATTGCAGCTTAACGCCATGCCTGATCTGCCCGATGCTTTCCTCATCTATGCTGGGCTCCCGCCATTACGCGCCGGTGCGCAGAATGTGCAGCCAGAAGGGGGAAACGATCGTCGCGCCACCCGTTTTGCCATCGATGAAACAGAGACCTGGGATTTGTTCACCAATGCGGCATCGGCCGAGGTGTCGGTGTTGCGTCGGCAGGTACGGCTTTTAACCAGCATGCATTCGCTGGATGGTTGGATCACAGTGCCTCTGGCGCGTGTCCGCCGCAGCCAGACCGGTGGGTTTGAGCTGGATACGGGGTTCATACCGCCCTTGGTCAACATTGCTGCATCCTCAACTTTGCAGTCCATGCTGCGACGCCTCCTGGATATTCTGCAGGCCAAAGTCAGCGCGCTCTATGGGCATCATCGCGAGCCGGGTAAAAACGTGATTGAATTCCGTTCTGGTGACGTGGCGTCGTTCTGGTTGTTGCATACTGCGTCGACTGCCTATGCCAGTCTGTTGCATTTTCATCAGCATCCACTGTTGCACCCGGAGCGGTTGTTTCATCAACTGCTGACTTTGGCGGGTGGGCTGATGACCTTTACCAAGGCTTACAGCCTGAGTGAGTTGCCGGTCTATTCTCACCAGGACCTCACCAGTTCTTTTCAGAAACTCGACGAAATGATCCGGGCGCTGCTGGAAACCGTTATTTCTACCCGCGTCTTCAGTATTGCGATCAGCGAAGTCAAACCGGCTTTCTGGGCTGGTCGGCTCGATTCAGAAAAGATCGATGCGCAGACCCGGTTCTACCTTGCTGTTGC
Organism: Chitinimonas violaceus; assembly: GCF_052601015.1. Classification (NCBI taxonomy): domain Bacteria; kingdom Pseudomonadati; phylum Pseudomonadota; class Betaproteobacteria; order Neisseriales; family Chitinibacteraceae; genus Chitinimonas; species Chitinimonas violaceus. The sequence continues at coordinate 19,462 of NZ_JBQXDJ010000018.1, forward strand.
GAGCGCCATGCCGGCGGCAGAATTGGTGGAGCACGCGCCGTTACGTTTCAAGATCGGCGCGCCGGATGATGTGGAGAAACTCGTGCTGTCAGCCATGCCGGGTGTTCGGCTGGTCCATGTGCCTGTGGTGCCCAGCGCGATTCCAGTACGGCCCGGTTCTTATTACTTCGAGCTGGAGCCGAGAGGCTCACTTTACGAGCGGATGCTGCAAGCCCAGTCCTTGCAGATTTATGTGCCTACGGGCTTCCAAGACATCAAACTTGAACTTCTGGCGGTAACACAATGAGTACTTCAGCCACCCCTTCGTTGTTTCCTGGTGGTGCAGCGAACCCACAGAACGGCCGCGCTGGCACTAACGGCAGTAACAAGTCGATGCTTGAGCTTTTGTACGACGGTTTCTACCTGGTGTTTATGCTCAAGCGCTCCTATGTGCCGAACAGTGCTGAACATCTGCGCAGCCAGACTCGTGAGCTGCTCGATACCTTTGAGTCGAGCGCGCGGCGTATGAGTGCAAGCGCGGACGATGTGTTTGCCGCCAAGTACGCTTTCTGTGCCCTGCTGGATGAGACGATTCTGGGCTCGCAGTTCGATATCCGTGATGAGTGGGGCCGTAATCCACTACAGTTGGCGTTTTTTGGCGACCAGCTGGCTGGAGAGAACTTCTTTGTGAAGCTCGATCAGTTGCGTGGCCATGGCGCACCTTCGTTGCAAACGCTGGAAATTTTCCACTACTGCCTGTTGCTGGGCTTTCAGGGCAAGTACATGCTTGAAGCCCCGGAAAAGTTGGCATTGCTGACAGCGCGCCTTGGTGACGAGATTGCTTTTATGCGTGGTAAGCGCACGGGTTTTTCTCCCTTCTGGGCCATTCCGGACAAGGTCAACCATATGCTCAAGGGGAACATCCCTTTGACTTACATCCTGATTGGCATGGCGGCGCTGGGACTGGTGGCCTTCCTTGGTTTGCAGGCGCTGCTTGGTTATCGGGTGGATAGCGAGATGAAGCCATTCAACGATTTGTTGCAATCACCACCACAAGCGGCACATATCACGATCAATCTGCCTTGATTTCGGCATGCATGGGCTTGGCTTGTTGAGGCAGGCCCATGCAATGGGCTATCTTCTAGCAGCCAGGGCACCGATGCCTGGTTCAGGATACACAGCCAATACAACTTGGTGTTGGTGGATGACGTAATGTGCGTCAGACCTCTCCCGCCCAAGATTGCCGGATACAAATACAGATGTGTTTGAAGACGCCGACGCCGAAGAAAACACCTTTACCATCCCGCTCCATGCGCCCTTTCCCAGCATTGAAGGGCTTGCTTGTATTGCTGCTGGGCTTGGCGCTGCCGGTACAGGCCGATATGGCCGAAGCGGGCCGCTTCTTTGAAGATGCGTTAAAGCGCTATGAACGGGGCGACCTGCCTGGCGCCATTATTCAGCTGAAGAACAGCCTGCAGCAGGACAGCAAAATGCTGCCAGCCCATTTGCTGCTGGGTAAAGCATTGCTGAAGAACGGTGACCTGAAGGGCGCAGAGGCGGCACTGGAAGCCGCAATGCAGCAGGGTGTCAGCCCCAGCGAAGTGATTCCGATGCTGGGGCAGGTCTATCTGGCGCTGGGCAAGCCGGAGTCGGTTATCGCCACTGCGCCGGCAGCGGGTTTACCGTTGTCGACGCAGGTGGACGTGCTGTCGATGCGTGGGACCGCCTTTATCGAAATGGGCAAGCCCGCGTTGGCCAGACAGAGTTTCGAGGCTGCGCGTAAGCTGGATCCGCGGGCGGTCAGCCCTTTGATTGCCGAGATTCCATTGTTGTTGAGCAGTAATCAGCTCGATCGTGCGAAACAACTGGCTATTCAGGCCACCGAGTTTGCGCCAAGTAATGCGTTTGCCTGGAATATGTATGCCTCGGTATTGCATGCGGGTATGGACCTCAATGGCGCACTGACGGCTTACGGGCGTGCCTTAACTATCGAACCAAAGCTGGCCGATGCAAGGGTTGCCCGCGCAGCTTTGCTGCTGGATTTACAGCGCGAAGCAGAAGCCAAGGCGGACCTCGATTACATCATAAAGAATATTCCCGAAGAGCCACGCGCTGCTTACTTGCTGGCGCTGATCGCTAGCCAGCACGGGGATGTTTCGGCGACCAACAGGGCGCTCTTGGATGTGGTGAAACTGGTCGATTCGCTGCGCCCGGCTTGGCTGGGGCGGCGTGAACAGTTGCTGATGGTTGGTGCGCTCGCCCACCATGGTTTGGGTAATCAGGAAAAAGCCCGCGAATACCTCACGATGATACTTGCCCGTAACCCTCGAAGTATCGAGGCTCGCAAGCTGATGGCGGGTATATATACGGAGAAACAGGACTACACCCGTGCACTGACCTTGTTGGGCGACTTGCGCCGCGATGTACCGCAGGACCCGCAGGTGCTGTACCTGTTGGGTACGGTACATATGGCGCTGCGCAATTACCAGTTGGCTACCGATCTGCTTAGCCAGGCCGCCGCCAAGGTGAATTCAGGTGAGGTCAACCGTACGCTTGCTTTCAGCCAGTTGGGCATGGGGCAGACCGAAGTCGGGCGGATCAGCCTGGAGCGGACATTTGCTGCGAATCCTTCCGATACGCAGGCGGGTATGGCGCTGGCTGTGCTCTACATGCGGCATGGTGAAAACAAAAAGGCGCTGCAAGCGGCGGAGACGGTGGCGAAAAACAGCCCTGGCAATTTCACGGCGATGAATTTCCTGGGTTCCTTGAAGGCGGCCAATGGCGATATCACCGGTGCACGCCAAGCGTTCAACAACCTGCTGAGTAAGGATCCGCTTTTCCCTGCCGCTGTGCTGAATATGGCCAAGCTGGATGTGAGCGAGCGGCGCTTGGATGACGCACGTAAGCGCCTGACCGATTTTCTGGCGAAGCGGCAAGATAATGCCGATGCGATTTTCGAGCTTGGGCTGCTGGAATTCCGGGCAGGGCGGCCTGCCGAGGCGGTGCGCCACCTGCAGAAAGCGAGCGAGCTGCCACGTAGCGATATGCGGCCTTTCCTGGCCTTGATTGAAGTCTACCGCTCGCAACGGCAGTTCCAATATGCGTTGACGATTGCCAAGAAACTGGCAGCCAAGTACCCAGATGCACCCCCTGCACAGCTTGCGTTGGGGAGAGCCTTTCTGAGCATGGGGGACTATGCTAATGCCCGAAATACCTTGCAGCTTGCATCAAGGCTGGCCGAATACAACACGGACATTCTGTTGGAGATAGCGCGCCTGCAATTGCAGGCAAACAATGGTGATGCTGCGTATTACGATGCGCAGAAGGCATTGCAGGGTCGCCCTGATGATCCAGCTGTCATGGCGTTCCTGGTGGAAATCGAGATGCGCCGCGGCACACCGGTGAAAGCCGATGAAGCGTTGAAAGCGCTGTCGACCAAATACCCGAATCATCTGCTTACCGCCTTGTCGACCGGAGACCTTGCGATGACACGCGGCCAGTACGCCATGGCCCTGGCGAGCTATAGCAAAGCTTTGGAATTGGAACCTTCTACGGCGAATGTGTTGAAAGTGGCGCAGACGTATTTGCGTATGGGGGACGCGGGTAAAGCCGCTTCTTTTCTGGAAGGATGGGTGAAGCGTAAGCCGGACGATTTGGTGGCGCTGAAGACACTGGGTGAAGTGCAATTTCGTGCAGGTCAATTGCAGGCGGCCAAGCAAAGTTTTGCCAAGGCGACGGAAGCCGACCCCAGTGACGCGGTAGCGTTGAACAACTACGCCAACCTTCTGCTCAAGCTTAAGGATGCTTCGGCTGCTCAAGGTGTGGCTGAGCGTGCGCTCAAGCTGGTACCAAACAACCCGGCATATGCCGATACATTGGGTTGGATCCTCGTGCAGCAAGGTCAGCTGGAAGCGGGTCTGCGCTATCTGCGCGAAGCACGGTTACGCAGCCCGGAGGATGGGGAAATTCGTTACCACCTTGCATACGCATTATCCAAAACAGGCCGCAAATCAGAGGCGAAGGAAGAGATGCAGGCTGCTTTAGCTGCCAGGGGTGGGCTGGAGCGTACTGCCGAGGTGAATAAGTTGGTGTCGGAACTGGGTCTTTAGAACCTGTTCACGATCTTACTGCGCAGCTGTGATCAGGGCTTATGTGCTGCTCGAAATCCTCTTGTACTTAAGTACATTCCGGTTTCTGCGCTGCTCTGCACCCCGCTGACAGCTGCTCACGACAGATCTTGAACAGGTTCTTAGAACCTGTGTAACGCAAAGCCTGCTGCGCGTCGGCAATACGGCGTTAAGAACAGCCTCGACATGTTCATTTACCGCCTCATGTACCAACGTACATTCCGGTTTCTGTGTTGCTCTGCGCTCTGCTGACAAGCGCTTGCGACAGATCGTAACTAGGCGCTTAGTGTTCCGCGTGTCGAATTATTTTACAAATCTCCCTCTCTGTTTTTAGGGGTTAGTTGTAAGTTGCTGTAAATAAAAGAAATTTACTCTTTGGCCTCTTTATTGCTTATTTGGGGCAAGACAACCGCCTTACCGAGGGTTAGACCGTGAGAATCCAACTGAAGTGCTTATGCGCCACCCTACTGTTGACGGCTCCAGCATTTGCAGCCACCACGTGGACACTAGGCCCGACGCCAACCTCAGGGATGACTGTTGCCGGATATGCCAACACGGGCGGCACGAACAATTCGACTAATGCCGCCAACAATGGTGCATTGCAGACGATACAGTCGGCTACCACGACGTGGTATTCAGGTGGTGGCATAGGCATCAAGAATGCCGATGCCTGTACCAGTGGCTCGTATTGTGATCTCAACGAAGGCGTCAACCCAGAGCATGCTATCGATAACCAGCAGCGTTACGACATGGTGTTGCTGTCGTTTACCAGCGCGGTCATGCTGACTGGGGTGAAATTGGGTTGGTTCAGCAACGACTCGGATATCACCGTCATGGCTTACACAGGTGCAGGTATTCCGACACTGGTAGGGAAGAAATATACCGAGTTGGCCGGCTGGGCCTCGATCGGCAATTACTCAGATGTGGGTACAGCTTCGACTGCGGCAATCAATGCAGGCAAAGTGGTGTCGTCGTACTGGCTGATTGGGGCATACAACCCGCTGGCGAACCCTAATGGCAGTGTGACGGGTGGCAGCAACAGCTACGATTACATCAAGATTGCATCGGTAACGAGTGACAAACCAAACATAACAAAAGTCGCGGAACCAGGATCCCTGGCTTTGGTTGGGTTGGCTTTGTTGGGGGCAGTAGGTGTGCAAAGACGTAGGCAGCGGGCTTGATATCGGGGACAGTAGAAAATTAAAAACGGCGCTCCAGAGCGCCGTTTTTATTCCAGGCGGTACAACTTGTTTGGCATACATTGCTGTATGTGGTTTTGCATGGTGGTGATTATTCAAACTGAATTGGGTTGGATTTGCCCTGTTTCATCTTGTTATTCCATACGTTCAAATGCCTTAAAAAATGGCGGCGTTATACGCCGCCATTTCATTGTGGGTAATCAGTACGGTGTCACTTGGTTAAAGACAATGCCTTGGGTAGCCTGATCAACACAAACTCTTCATCATCGGGCTGTTTGCTGCCAGCATGGCGGCCCACGCTGAAGGGATAGTTGTTATCGTCCATCACCCCCACGGTGGTTTCGTCGATCACTACGATGTTTTCAATGGTATTGAACGGCATGGCAAAGTTTTCGCCTATACCAACATCGCCAACCGTCATTTGCTGAGCAATACGATTGGGGTCCTTTATTTTCATCAGGTCGACCAATTCTGTTTTGCTCACGTAATCGCCATTGTCGCCCAGTTTGATCTGAATCAGCTTTTTGAAGCCCTTCAAATCGCCTTGCGAGTTATCGCGCTCGACGACAATTCCTTCAGTGGCATTGTAAAGAACGAAATCGCCGATATTGGTCGCTTTGTCATCCACCTTGTATTTGAATTGCCTGCCTGTGTAACTGCGGCTGGCAAGGTCGAACTCGCTGATAAGCAGCGTTTTTGCATCGTGGCCAGTTAAAGGCTGTTCCAGCATGGGGTAAAGCTTGCTGCCATCGCTTGAAATCGCCATGCCTTCAAATCCACCCGAGCGTTTGGCGCGGAAAGGAGTGGACGTGGCGGTGCTGCGATAAGGCCAGTACATGCCCGCCATCCAGGGTGTGTTCTTACCGTCCTCACCTTGCATATTGGTGCCGTCGTCACTGGACGGATCGGGATAAATGGGGAAGTCGCCAAACAAGTAGACAGTGCGGATGGCAGGGAATTTTTCTTGCACCCTGAGCAAGGTACGGAAGTCGAAGCTCTGGATATCGGCACGGGCCTGCATATTGTTGGTGACGATAATGCCAGCCAGGGTATCGGTCAGTTGATTTACCCCCACGGTGCGTTCACGGTAGACATTACCGTGGCTGTCGGTATCGGAGCGCGGGTTGAGTTTGGTTTCGATATTGAAGCGCACAGCTTTGGCGTTGGCGACGCGTTTGCCTGCATCGGGGTGATTGGCACCGGCGCCTGTGCTGTAGTAGGCGATATAGGCATTGACCAGGTCAAACATATCCTGGGTCTTCGGCATCACATAAGGACTGATGTAACCCTTGGCGTTGGCGACTTGTACCGATACTGGCGAAAGCGCCGGGTCGTTCAGCTGTTCCGGCCCACGAAAGACCTTGTCGCAAACAAAGGTGGACTGGATCTGCGCGACGGTCAGGTTCTTGATCAGCACTTCGTCCGCAAAGGTATAAGGTATGCCGTCGGCACGGCGACATTTCTGCGCTTCGATGTAGGGGTCGTGCTTGACGACGGATACGCCATCTTTGCTGATACCGGTGTCGGTTTCCAAGGTGGTCATTAGGTTGTCCAGCGCGACTTCATAGGCTGGCAGGGTATTCTCAGGGCGCAGATTACGGCTGCCCCGATGGCCCTGTGCGTCAAACTTGTTGATGTCGATGCGGCCGTCGGCCAGTAGATAGTCGCCCGGCACACCGTCGTTGTTGGCGTCGAATTCCTGTGCGGCTTGTAGCAGCAGATCGGTACGGTCGGAAATGATGCCGCTTACGCCAGCCTTCATCAGCTCCAACATGCGTGGCTTGTCGTTCACCGTCCAGGTGACAACGGAATAGCCTGCGGATTTGAGTGAAGCCACATCAAAGATTTCACTGGTGGCAGGGGTAAGACCCGGCTGTGGGTTGGCACCGCGTGCGTAGTGAGCATTGGGGCTCGACTTCACGCCATTCACATCGTATTGGAGCTGCACGTTGTAGGGCGAGAAAACGGGCGGTCGGGTTGCACCAAAGCGCTGCGCATGTGCGCGGGCGGCATTCATGATGCGCAGTGCACTGGCCTCCTCGTTGTAGGGGTTCTGCGGAGAGCGGATGAATTTACCGGGGTTTTCGCTATCAGGCAGCGGGATGGGTGCTTCGAGCAGCACACCGTTCTTGCTGGTATGCAGCAGGAACGGGCCGAATTCATCGCCGAACCAGAGCGTACCGTCACTCGCGCGTTGCATCGATTCGATGTCGAAGTCAGCGCCAGTTAACAGGCGATCCGTCGTGAACTCGTTGGTGATGGTGAAGGGGACGAGCTTGTTGGGGTCCTGCAGTGAGATGAAACTTTCCACCTTGATACTGCCATCGCCGCCCGCAGGGGATTTGAAACTCGGACGCAGGGTGTAGACGCGCAGGTAGAAGTCAGCTGAATTCTCTATGGTGCCGTAACCGTTGTCGGTCATGGCGAGGAAGGTGCCATCGCTATTACGCAGCGTGGCCGAGAAGCCCTGTACCGGTTGCTTGTCGAAGGGGGTAGTCTGCCCGTTCAGATCGCCGTTGAGGTAGTGGCCGGAACCGGGACCCTCGGCAAAGGTGGCGGCTGGCAGGATAGCCCGGCCGGCCAGAATCGGTTCGCTGTAGGCGGCGGTTGGTGGTGTGGGGGTGTCATCACTGTTACAGGCACTCAATATTGCGATGCTGCTGGCCAGCAGGGTAAATCGGATGACGTGTTGCGTACGTCGAGGGGACGGCATGCCAAGCTCCTGGGACTAGTCGTAGGTGGCTCGGATGATAGGGCCGTGTCATGAAGTCTTATTGACGATCCGGTTACCTAGGCATGATTTCGCGGTCTGGCGTTGTCTAGGCGAGACAGGTTGATGTATCCACCTGCGTACCGGTGGGGGCGTCGGTTTCTGTTCCGTTGGTATACCGTTATCTGTATCGGTCGCGGTGGTGCCCGATAAGTTATCGTCCAAGCCTGTTTCTATGTTTCGTGTGGCGCATGCTAAAGCTCATTCCCTTACCAGCCTTGGCGGCTGGGTTTATCACTGTGCTGGTGGGCTATACCAGCTCGGCAGCAATTGTTTTCCAGGCAGCCCAGGCGGCAGGTGCAAACCACGCGGAAATTGCTTCGTGGTTGATGATATTGGGCTTTGCGATGGGTATTACCTGCATTGGCCTGTCTCTGCGTTATCGCATGCCGATTGCGACAGCATGGTCTACGCCCGGTGCAGCGCTGCTGGTGACCAGTCTCGCGGGGTACTCCATGGCTGAGGCGATTGGCGCGTTTATCTTTTCCGCAGCGCTGATCACCCTGACCGGTGTAACCGGTTGGTTCGAACGCGCGATGAAGTATGTGCCGCTTTCCTTGGCAGCCGCCATGTTGGCGGGGGTGCTGCTCAAATTCGGTATGGCGGCGTTCGGCGCGATGCAAAGCCAATTCTGGATAGTGATGCCCATGTTTCTGGCGTACTTGCTGTTCAAGCGTTTGCTGCCACGTTATGCCGTCATGGTGGTATTGGTGGTGGGGTGTGCGCTGGCTGGCATACTGGGTTTGATCCAATTCGAAGGGCTGAACTTTGCGATTGCGTCGCTTGTCTGGACAACGCCTGAATTTAATTGGCGTGCGCTGGTCGGAGTAGGTTTGCCGCTCTTTGTGGTGACCATGGCATCGCAGAATATTCCGGGAGTGGCGGTATTGCGTTCCTGCGGCTACCAGCCACCAGTTTCGGCTTTGATCAGCTGGACAGGGTTTACCAATCTATTGCTGGCGCCATTCGGTTGCTTTGCCTTGAACCTGGCGGCTATCACTGCCGCCATCTGTGCCGGACCGGAATCTCATCCTGACCCGACTCAGCGTTTCAGGGCATCGATCGCGGCGGGTGGCTTTTACCTGCTGTTGGGTCTATTGGGTGGGTCAGTCGGGGCGTTGTTTGCAGCCTTTCCCAAAGAGCTGGTGCTGGCTATTGCTGGTATTGCGTTGTTCGGCGCACTGAGCAGCGGATTGGCATTGGCCATGCGCGAAGATGACCAGCGCGAGGCGGCATTGATCACCTTTCTGGTGACAGCATCTGGCCTATCGCTGGGTGGAATAGGTTCGGCTTTTTGGGGATTGTTGGCGGGTGGCTTGGCGCTGGCGGTTTTCAATGGACGAGCCAAGCATAGATCTAAGTCTAAATCTTGAACGTTACGGTCTGTGAATATGAGGAGCGGGATGTGAGCGGTGTGGGTCCTTGGCGGTTGATACTTGCGCTAGCCTTGTTGTTGATTCTGCAAGGCTGCGCGGGGTTGGCCTATGTGGGGCAGGCGGCCAATGGCCAAGCCGAGGTATTGAATAAGGCTCGTCCGATCAGTGAGTGGCTGGCCGACCCGACCACACCGCCCAATGTACGCACCAAGTTGGCTTTTGCGCAGCGAGTGCGTGCGTTTGCTGTGAAAGAGCTGAATCTACCCGACAATGCGAGTTATACCCGGTATACCGATCTGGGCCGTCCTTATGCCCTGTGGAATGTTGTCAGCACTTTGCCCTTGTCGCTAAAGCCGGTGGAAAGCTGCTTTCCGATTGCGGGTTGCTTGGCTTATCGCGGTTATTACAAAGAGGCAGATGCGCAAGCCTATGCGCAGCAACGGAAGGCGCAGGGCGATGATGTCTACGAGTACGGTATTCCAGCCTATTCCACCTTGGGTTGGTTTGAAGACCCATTGCTCAATACGACGCTGCGACATGATGACGCCACGCTGGCGAGGTTGATATTCCACGAACTGGCGCACCAAGTGGTGTATGTACGTGACGACAGCGCATTCAATGAAGCCTTCGCCACGGCGGTGGAGCTGGAAGGGTATGAGCGTTGGCTGGCTGTGGAGGGGCAGCCCGATGCGATGGAGAAATATCGTCGGGCAGAGATTCGCCGCGAGGCATTCCGTCAGCTGATTCTGTCGGCGCGTACGGCGTTGGACACGATATATACCGGTATGCAGACAGATGAGGAAAAGTTGGCAGCCAAAGCGGCAGTGTTGAATAAGCTGGCGGCAGACTATGCCGCACTCAAGTCTGCACATGGCGGTTATATTGGCTACGATAGCTGGTTTGAGCCCACGCCAAATAATGCCCACCTGGCTTCGGTGGCGACGTATCACGACAAAGTACCGGCATTTAGGGCATTGTTCGCGCAGTCGGGAAGCTTTTCTGCGTTTTATGTGGCGGCTGCGACACTGGCGCAAAAAAAGAGGGCCGCTCGCGACGAAGCGCTGGCGGCCCTTGGAGTGTCTGTTTTTTCAGGGGAGAAACAACAGGGTTTTGATCGGGAATGATCAGGTGTTGCCGCTACAACCTATTTGTTAGGACAGGTTGTTTATGACAACGGGTTAATTTTGCTTGTCATCAGCATGGGGCACTATGGGTGCTTACCCCTATTTGCGTGTGGAATAGTTTCGATATATGCAAATGACATCATTTGGCGTGAAGTATCTTATGCGTCGAGAGGTAACCATTGCGATGAGAGTGCAGCAAAGCGAGATTTGGCGCGCTTGTACGGGTAGAATGCACTCAATTCAAGCAGCTGGAGTTACCCGATGAAATGTCCTTTCTGTGGCGCCCTTGACAGCCAAGTGGTGGATACCCGGGTTTCAGAGGAGGGCGAGAGCATCCGACGCCGCCGTAAATGCAGCAGCTGCGATAAGCGTTTCACCACATTTGAGGTGGCGGAAATCCGGCCGCCACAGGTGGTCAAGGCCAATGGCAGCAGGGCGGACTATGAGCAGGATAAAGTCCGCGTCAGTTTCCAGCGCGCTTTGCACAAACGCCCGGTGCCTACCACGCTGGTTGATGAAGCCATTGTTCGTATCGATCAAAAAGTATTGGCAGTGGGTGAGCGCGAGATCGATTCGCGCCGCATCGGTGAGATGGTGATGGCGGAGTTGGCCAAGCTGGATAAAGTGGCTTACATCCGTTTTGCGTCGGTATATAGAAGCTTTCAGGACGTCGACGATTTCCAGGACGCGATCCGCGAGGTGAGCAGGAAATGAAGGTGGATCGAGCTGATCTGACCCGAGCCGAGGAAGTTGGCCTGTTGCAGTCCGGGCAAGCCGAGGCCTTATGGTCATTTCTCTCCATGCAGCCGCAAACCACAGCACAGTTTCGGTTTGCCCATATTCTGTATTACCTGGGTGGGATGATCGCCATTGGGGCGATGAGCCTGTTCATGACCGTGGGGTATCAGACCTGGGGGCCTGTTTCACTGACGGTGTTTGCCGGGGCTTACGGTTTCCTGGCATGGTGGATCGGTGTCTGGTTTCTCAATGCCAAGCAATTGCCTATCCCGGCAGGCATACTTTTTACCCTTACCATTGTGTTAGTGCCCTTGGCGGTATATGGCATTGAGGCGGCGCTTGGCCATTGGGAAAGTGGTGGGGCGTTATATAGCGATTATCACCGCTATATCGATTGGCGCTGGTTGCTGCTGGAGCTCGCCACCCTGGCGGCAGCGGCGGTCATGCTATGGCGTTATCGGCTGCCGTTCATGACCATGCCGGTGGCGGTGACGCTCTGGTATATGAGCATGGATGTCGCTGCGTGGATTGCCTTCGGGGTGGAAAACGATGCAGCGGACTGGACCTATTACGATGGCCTGTGGAATTTGCGCAAGCTGGTTTCCCTAGGATTCGGCCTTGTCATGCTGATTATTGCGCTGCGTATCGATTTGACCACGCGGCATGATAAGCGTGACTTCGCTTTCTGGCTTTATCTCTTTGGACTGCTGGCCTTTTGGGGGGCGCTCAGTTGTATGGATTCAGGCAGCCAGTTGGGCAAGTTCCTTTATTGCCTGCTGAATCTGGGCTTGATCTTTATCAGTGCTGTATTGGCACGGCGGGCATTTGCAGTATTCGGCGGTCTTGGCGTGGCGGGGTATCTTGGCTATCTGTCCTGGAGTGTGTTCAGAGACAGTCTGTCGTTCGCATTTGCCCTGAGTCTGATCGGTTTGGCTGTTGTCTTTGCGGGCGTCTGGTGGAATAAGCATGGTGAAGCCTTGGGTAAAAAGTGGCGTCGGCAGTTATCGCCACAACTGGCTGAATTGATCGAGAGCCGTACGTGAACTTCAGCGCAGACGATTACCAATACATGGCCCTGGCCTTGCAGCTTGCAGAGGGGGGGCGGTTTATCTGCGCGCCCAATCCTGCGGTTGGCGCGGTGTTGGTGCGCGATGGCCGCATTATCGGCCAAGGTTTTACCCAACAGGCGGGTGGTCCTCATGCCGAGGTAATGGCCCTACGCGATGCGGCGAAGCATGATGAGACCGCTAAGGGTGCAACCGCTTATGTCAGCCTCGAGCCTTGTGCACACTATGGCCGTACGCCACCTTGTGCCAAAGGTTTGATCGAAGCGGGCGTCAAGCGGGTCGTGGCTGCCATGCAGGACCCGAACCCGTTGGTTGCGGGCAAGGGGATGGCGATGCTGCGTGAGGCGGGTATCGAAACAGAAGTCGGTCTGTTGGCGCTTGAAGCGCGCGAGTCGCTCAAAGGTTTCCTTAGAAGGATCGAACGCAACCGGCCCTGGCTGCGACTGAAGATCGCCGCCAGTCTGGATGGGAAGACGGCACTATCAAATGGCGAGAGCCAATGGATCACCGGGCCTGCGGCGCGTGCCGATGTACAGCGGTTGCGTGCACGATCGTGCGCCATGCTTACCGGCAGCGGTACCGTGCTCAAGGACGACCCTTTGCTGACTGTGCGGGAAATTGATGGCGAACCCTGGCAGGGCCGCCAGCCTATGCGTGTGGTGCTGGACAGTCGTGCTCAGCTGCCGCCCGATGCCAAGCTGTTGCATGCGCCGGGTAAGACCCTTGTGATTACCGCCAATGCCCCAGACAGCCATATTGCGGCATTGCAGGCGGCGGGGGCCGAGGTGCTGGCATTGCCTGATGCCGCTGGCCGGGTGGATTTGCCCGCCACGCTGACGACGCTGGCTGAACGTGGTGTCAATGAAGTTACGGTCGAGGCCGGTGCCCGCCTCAACGGTGCATGGCTGCAAAGTGGTCTTGTTGATGAAATCGTCTTTTACCAGGCACCCGTATTGTTGGGCGGCTCGGCCGCCGGCATGGCCGACTTTTCCCTTGAACGGCTGGCCGACAAATTGACACCCTTGGTAGTTGATATGCGCCATCTCGGGCCGGATATCCGCTACACCTTACGCTTTACGCCCTCGATCAAACCGTGAGTGCTCCAATGTCCGATCAAGCTGTGCAGTTCAAAGATCACTTTTCCCGGCAGTCTTCCGCCTATGCGCAATATCGCCCGAATTACCCAGCGGCATTGTTTGACTGGCTGGCCAGTGTGGCGCCCGCACGGGCGCTTGCCTGGGATGTGGCAACAGGTAGTGGCCAGGCTGCCGTGGCATTGGCGACGTATTTCGACCGGGTGATTGCGACAGAACCTTCACAAGGCCAGCTTGCAAATGCCGAGCAGCGGCCCAATATCGAGTACCGCAATGAAGCGGCTGAAGTATCGAGCCTGCCTGATGCCAGTGTGGACTTGATTACCGTTGCGCAGGCGCTGCATTGGTTCGATCTCCCGCGCTTCATGCAGGAAGCGGACCGTGTACTCAAGCCCGGCGGTGTTCTGGCGGTGTGGTGTTACGAAGTATTCAGCTGCGACCCTGCGGTAGATGCGCTGGTAGGTGAGTTCTACCACGACACTGTGGGCCCGTACTGGCCGCCGGAGCGGCGCTGGATTGAGCAAGGCTACGAAGGCTTGGTCTTCCCACACCCCAGGATCAGCCCTCCGGCGTTGGATATGGCCTTGGATTGGAATCTGGCTGCCTTGGTCGGATATCTGGGTACTTGGTCTGCCACCCAGCGCTATAAAGAAGACAAAGGCCACGACCCATTACCCGAGTTTGTTGATCGACTCGCTGCTGTTTGGGGGGATGCAGCCCAGCCCAAGCGCGTGAGTTGGCCTCTGAAGTTGCAAGCCTGCCGTAAACCGGTGGGTAACTGAATCCTATAACCGGCCTTGCCAAGCGCAAGCGAAAGGAAGCGCATGTTTACCGGCATCATTGAAGCCACCGGAAAAATCGCGACGGTGCAGCCCCTGGAAGGAGAAGGTCTTCGGGTAATGATTGTCAGCGAGCATCTTGATATGAGCGATGTGAAAATCGGTGACAGTATTGCTGTCAACGGCGCTTGTATGACGGTGGTGGCCAAGACGGCGCATAGTTTCAAGTACGATATTTCGGCAGAGTCGTTGCGATGCACTTTCGGCCTGGAAGATCCGGGCCGCGAAATGAACCTGGAAAAGGCGTTGCGTTTTGGCGATCGTCTCGACGGACACTTGGTATCCGGCCATATCGATGGCACGGGCGAGGTCATGAAATTCGTTGAAGTTGGCGAAAGCTGGCAGCTGGTGGTGCAGGCTCCCAAGAACTTGTCCCGTTATATCGCCATCAAGGGTTCCATCGTGATCAATGGTGTGTCGCTGACGACCAATAACCTTAAGGACATGCCGGATCGTTGCATCCTGTCGGTGAACTTGATCCCGCATACGGTCGAAGTCACCAACCTCAAGCATTTGAAGGTCGGCGAAAGAGTCAACCTGGAGGTTGATATGATCGCGCGTTACCTGGAGCGTATGCTGCCTGAGACCGAACCTTTCGAAGCACTTAAAAAACGCATGGGTAAGGTCTGACCTACCTCGTCCGGAAATAACCAATCAACTATGCATATTTCACCGATTCCCGATCTGATTGCCGAGCTGGCGGCCGGCCGAATGATAATACTGATGGACGATGAGGACCGTGAGAACGAAGGCGACCTCATTATGGCGGCGGAACATATTACGCCCGAAGCCATCAACTTCATGGCCAAATATGCCCGTGGGCTGATCTGTCTGACCCTGACTGAACAACGTTGTAAACAATTGAATCTACCGCTGATGGTCAGCCGCAGTGGTGCGGCGCATGGTACGAATTTCACCATGAGCATTGAAGCTGCGACTGGTGTGAGTACCGGTATTTCGGCGGCAGACCGTGCACGCACCGTATTGGCTGCCGTAGCACCGAATGCCAAGCCGGCAGACATTGTGCAACCCGGCCATATTTTCCCATTGATGGCGCGTGAGGGTGGTGTGCTCGCCCGTGCCGGGCATACCGAAGCAGGTTGCGACTTGACGCAGATGGCGGGTTGTTTACCGGCTTCCGTGATCTGCGAAGTGATGAATGACGATGGCACGATGGCACGCTTGCCGGAACTGTTGCCCTTTGCAGAGCAGCACAAACTCAAGATCGGCACGATAGCGGACTTGATCCAGTACCGAAGCCGTACCGAGTCGCTGGTCGAGCGGATGGGCGAGCGTGCCGTCACCACGCCGGCTGGTGAGTTCCAATTGGTTGCCTTCCGGGAGCAGGGGAGCGTGGCTACGCATCTGGCTCTGGTCAAGGGAAGCTTCAGCCCGCAGGATGAGATATTGGTCCGTGTGCACGAGCCGCTCAGCGTCATCGATTGGATGGATGCTGGCCAGACTCGCCACAGCTGGGGCATTTACCAGAGTCTAGCCGCTATCAATGAGGCGGGGCGTGGTGTGATTGTGTTGTTACACCGGAATGAAGGTGGCGAGGAATTGCTGGCAAAAGCTTTGCCGGAGTTGAATCTGAATACCCCGCAGAAATGGGATTTACGTACCTATGGCGTTGGTGCGCAGATGCTCAAATTACTGGGTGTAGGTAAGATGAGGCTGCTGTCACCCACGCGCAAGATGCCCAGCATGGCGGGCTTTGGTTTGGAAATCACCGGTTTTATCGAAGGCTAGTTGTACGGCATGCAAGGCCTGCCTGTGTTAAATGGCCTGTTCACGGTAGTTCGTGGGCAGGCTAGGTATGGCCCCCGTACGATACCAATACTTTCTGTACTTCTCGATTGTTTTGACCGATTGGGCGTAAGACACTAGAATTTCGCCCTTTTTTCAATGAATTAGCCGCCATTTGCCATTGCTCAGGTTGAATGCGGTCCGCAAGGTTTGCTATGCCACGCTTTGAAACTATTCCTGAAATCGAATCGAACTTTGATGGCGCTGGTTTGCGCATTGGTATTGTGACAGCGCGTTTCAATAGCGACGTCTGTGGCGGTTTGTTGTCTGCTTGCCATGATGAACTCAAGCGTTTGGGCGTAGCAGATGGTGATGTGCTGCTGACGAGTGTGCCTGGTGCCTTGGAAATCCCATTGGTGCTGCAGACGCTGGCCAAATCGGGCAGGTTTGATGCGCTGATTGCGTTGGGTGCCATTATCCGTGGTGAGACGTATCACTTCGAGTTGGTGTCCAATGAATCGGGCTCGGGTGTAACACAGGTAGGACTCGACTTTGGTATTCCCATCGCCAATGCCATTTTGACGACCGAGGATGACGACCAGGCGCTGGTCCGCATGCAGGAAAAAGGCAGCGATGCTGCCAAGGTTGCGGTTGAGATGGCACGCTTGCAGCAGAGGTTGCGTGCGCATTTAAAGCTATAGAAACCTGCTCATGATCTTACGGCGCAGCCGTGATCAGGGCTTATGTGCTGCTCGAAATCCTCATGTACAAAAGTACATTCCGGTTTCTGCGCTGCTCAGCACCCTGCTGACAACTGCTCGTGACAGATCTTGAACAGGTCTAAGCGTATTTATTTGATTGGCCTCGCGTCCATCTAATTATTTAGATTCACCCTGGCGCGGCTTTAGCCGCGCTTTCGCATTGACTGGAACCACCATGACCCAAGACGCCAAGGAAGTTAAGAAGGCCCCACAAAAATCGTCGCGCCGCCGTGCGCGCGAATTCGCTGTACAGGGCCTGTACCAATGGCAGCTGACGGGCGACAGCGTGGCCGTCATCGAACGTTTTTTGCGCGACAGCAGCACCAGCTTCCCCCGTGCCGATGAAAGCCTGTTTCGTGAGATTTTCTACGGCGCGATGCGTGATGTAGCTCAGCTGAAAACACGGCTGGTGCCGCATCTGGATCGTGACGAGGCAGATGTGAGTCCGGTGGAACGGGCCACATTACTGGTTGCAGCGTTTGAGCTCATCAGCAAACCAGAGACCCCCTACGCGGTTATCATCAACGAAGCGATTGAGATCGCCAAGACCTTTGGCGGCACCGACGGCCACCGTTTCGTCAATGGCGTGTTGGATAAGCTGGCGTTGGAAGTGCGTCCTGCCGAAGTGGAATCTGTACGCAATAAGCGCCGCTAGGTCGCGATACCGCCAGCCCAGATGATGGCGCTTGATGAATTCAGCCTGATCCGCCGCTACTTCACCCGTCCCACACCGGGCTGTGTACTGGGGATAGGGGACGATGCAGCCTTGGTCGCACCTGCAACCGGTATGCAGTTGGCGATATCGACGGATATGCTGGTCGAAGGTCGTCACTTCTTCCCAGGGACCGATCCTTATTCGCTGGGCTGGAAGAGCCTTGCGGTCAACCTTTCTGATATGGCAGCCATGGGCGCAGTCCCACGCTGGTTTACCTTGTGTGTTTCACTGCCGTCAGTAGATGCCGAATGGTTGAATGGTTTTTCGCAAGGTCTGTTTGCGTTGGCTGAGCAGCATGGTGTCGAACTCATTGGTGGAGATACCACAGCTGGCCCGCTGACCATCAGTATCCAGATCATGGGAGAGGTGGAGTCTGGCCGGGCGTTATATCGGGATGGCGCCCAGGCCGGGGACGACATCTGGCTTTCCGGCCCGACGGGCGCGGCGGCTTTGGCGGTACAACATCGCTATGGCAAGTTGAACCTCGTAAGTGAGGATATGGCTTATTGCGTAGCGCGGCTGGATCGGCCGGAACCCCGTGTTGCGCTGGGGCGTAAGTTGCTCGGCCTTGCCACTGCGGCGATTGATATATCGGATGGCCTGGTCGCAGACCTGGGCCATATCGCACAGCGTTCCGGTTTGGCTGCCCGGTTCCTGTATCCAGATTTACCTTTGCCTGCTTTGAGTAGTGAGACATTGGCATTGCCGGTATTCAAAAGTTGCTTGTTGGCTGGCGGGGATGATTATGAATTGTGTTTTACCGCGCCAGCTTCCGAGCGTGCAGCGTTGCAGTCGCTCGGGGAGGCGTTGGGTATGCCGTTGAAGCGGGTAGGGGAGATGGTTGTGGGCCAAGGGGTGAGTGTGCTCGACGAGGCTGGCTGTGTAATGTCGCTGGCGCAAACCGGCTTTAACCATTTCGCCTGATGTCCTGTTAATTAACCCTCTGCTTACGATGCCCGCGATACGCCAGCCTGACTTACGTCTTCTGTTTTCACACCCAGCGCATTTCCTCTCCCTGGGATTTGGTAGCGGCTTGGCCCCCAAGGCGCCAGGTACGTTTGGCTCGCTTGCCGCCATTCCGTTTTATCTGTTGCTTGCTCATTGGTTGAGCCCTGTTGAGATTGCGCTGTTGGCCATCCCTTTGTTTGTGCTGGGAATAGGGGTTTGCGACAAAACCGGCAAGGCGCTGGGGGTGTCAGACCACGGCAGCATCGTATGGGATGAAATCGTTGCCATGTTGCCGTTACTGGCCTTGGTGCCGCAAAACTGGTTGGGCTATACGTTGGCCTTTGCGATTTTTCGTCTCTTTGACATCTGGAAGCCCTGGCCGATCCGTTGGTTTGATGCAAGGGTAAAGGGGGGGCTGGGTGTGATGCTGGATGATGCGCTGGCGGCGATCCCTGCTGCCGCATTATTGTATGGAGCACAGCCGCTGTTACAAAACGTGCTCTAGCGGTATTGGAAGTCCCTACGTGGTTGGCGGTAGTGCTGACCAAAAAACGGCAAGCTCATTATGAGCTTGCCGTTTTATCTTTTATCTTATTCACGATCTGTGACGAGCAGCACATAAGCCCTGATTACAGCGGCGCAGTAAGATCGTAAGTAGATTTTTAGAATGCGTAGTTGATACGCACCCGCACCGCCGTCACATCATCCGCCTTATTGCTGCCAGCGCCTTGTGAGTATGCCAATGCCGGGGTGATGGTAGCGCCTTTTACGCCCATCAATGGCATAGCGTAAGTGACATAGGCTGTATTCACTTTGGCGTCACCAGCTTTACCACTCAGTACACCACCACCAAATGCGCCCATGACGCCGGTCAAGCCAACGGTGGTCATCTTCTCATTGGCGACATTCTTGCTCTGAGCTACGCTCAGGTTCACGCTGCCGCTGTCGCCCAGGAAGTAGCTGCAGGAAATGGATGCGCCAGTACGCTTCACGCTGGAAGTGAGCGTCTCGTACTTGATCGCCTCAACACCTGCACGCATGCTGAAGTCACCCATTTTCACGGTTGCGACGGGGCGCAGGCCGCGGGTAACCGTCGGGTTGGCGGCATCGGCTTTATGATCGACCAGACCCAATTCGAACGATAGCGCCTCAGTTGGGTTGACGGTTAGTGCAGCTTGCAGCAGGTCTGAGCTGGTACGGCCGCGCAGCAAGTGACCACGGTAGGGGTCGAAACCAGCAAATGGAACCAGGGTGTCGCGACCCAATGGGAACAGGTCAGCAGCTTCAAAGCGGCCCAGCTTCAGGTCAATCGTCTTGGTACCGAACTGCACCCAGAGGTCATCGTCATTTGCCGTGCTGTTGCGATTCGCAAGGAAGCTGGCTTTGGCGGCAACGAAACCTTCACCATTCAGTCCCTTTGCCGAGGTAATCAGTTCTACGCGGCCGTTTTGCGAAGCGCCACGAGCTGGCGAGTTGGCGATGGTATTGCCTGCCTTGGTGCTGACGTAGTTAGTATCGAATTCGATATTGGCGTTGAAGTCGAGTGCAAAGCCAGGGGCTGCGGCCAAGGCGCTGGCGAGGCTGAGGGCAATGGTGCTGGTACGTGTAGTGAACATCCTGTTTTGTCTCCGTAGTGGTAAAGGATTGTTAGTGGTTTTGGCGGTTGTCGATCGGGAAAGTACGACTTGGCGAATACGTCGTGCTTGCACAGACGGAGCCGAAAATTGAGGCACAGCCACCCTCTGGCGTGCCAATCAGGCTCGTCTGACTTAATCTTGTCGGGGATCTATTCAAGGCACTGAACGGGCGCCGTAATGGCTAGCGTCAGTACATGGATGGGCCTAGGGGCGTTGAAGCATGGAATTTGTCTCCCCAGGTAAGCCTGGGTGTGTAGTCTATGGGTCGAATGTTTACGCGTAACACCACATATATCGGCAGTACTTTTCCGAACTATTCATGCGTGCTTTGCTGTGCTGTTTTTGAAATCGGCGCGATTGTCAGATTTGAGTAAGCTTATTGTCAAATATAAGTAATTACTTAGTAATGAATTTGACTAACGAAGCTGAGCTCGCCAAGCATGAGATGTAGATTCCATGCGGCTTTGCGCGAAGAAATGCTGCCTGTTTTGTGAACGTTGTTTTTTTGCACGCGAGAGCATGTTCAATCGCGTGGCCTTGCAGGACAACCGCATGGCACCAAGCTTGACGAGGGTTATCGGCCTGATTCGATGGGCCACTAAAGTTCCGCTATCGCACGACGAGCTGGCCTCTGTCGCTATCTTATAAGCGAACGGTGACTTGATACATCTGGTGCTCGCCAAAGTTGGCTTGAAACCTGTTTACGACAGCAATGTTGTCACTAGCCAACAAAATGTTGTCTTTTAAATAGCAACGGTGGATGGAAAGGCTTACCGGCCAACAAGTAATCAAGTGAAGAGGTAATCTCTGAAATGCTTTCAAACAAAAAATAAAAGAGCGTATTATGAGGGAATCCAGGTCTGTCGTTTTCTTTATCAACCCGCCGAATAGTAACGATCTTGGCGTAATCCGGTCTGATAGTCAGTATGTATCAAAAGGGGTGCAACATACCGATTGGGCCAACTTTCCACATCTCGGCATTTTGTCTCTTGCTTCGTATGTCGATTCTTTACCCGGTATGGAATCGATTTATATAGATGGTGTAGTGTATGAGCTTGATTCAATTACTGCCGTTATTCGCCAGCAGGCTTATCGCACGCTTGCAGTTTGCTTAAGTACGATTACGGCTAATTACGAAGCAGCGATTATCTTGGCACGAGCCGTTAAGGCAATTGATTCCAATATTTCAATCATCATCGGAAATGATCACTTTTCTGCGATGAGTGAAAAAATACTTACCCGCTATCGTGATTTGATTGATTGTGGTTTTATAGGTAATGAAATCTACACAGGACTTGGAGAGTATTTGAAGGATCTCCAGGGAGGTCATAATGACCGGATCTACCCCGGTTGTATTCGCTGGCATAACGACAAGCTATTGGTCGATCCGCAGATTCGCGAAAGCGTTAACCGCATTATAGATTACCGATTGATTGACCGTGCACTGCCACATACGCAGCTTTACGCTACCAATTTCACGCGTCGATTGGGTAGTCGAATTCATCAGTTGACTGGTCGCTATGTCCGGCAGGGTGTTCCGGTGGAGATAGGTCGTGGATGTATTAAATTCAGTGGCGATGATGCTTGCTCGTTTTGTTCGATTCAATACGGGGGGATGTGGAAGAATGAATTACCGGCGACGCATGCGTGGCAAGTAATTCACCAGGCGTGGTCTGCCGGATATGACTATCTGTATGTGACTGCGGACGAATTACCGTTAACTTTTGCGCGGCTTCTGCTTGATATGGCTGCGTCACCACCCAAGTGGTGGAGCGATCTGGAACCCAGTGAGCGCCCGGTCCTCGTTGGATATGCGAGAGCGGACGGTATGGAAAAGGAGGCGGTATTGAAAGCCATGCGACAGATTGGCTTTAGGATTCTGTTTGTTGGCGTAGATGCAGGTGCAGAATTGTCGCTGCTGGCACTTAATAAACCACTCAAAAACAAGAGCCCTGCACTTGCAGCAAAACGGATGTATGAATCAAATTTACGTGCGCTGGAGAATGCACGTAAACATCATGTTTCAATCAAAGCGGGTTTCGTACTTGGGCATTTGGGGATGAATGAATCGCTGCTGGCCAAAAATGTGCAAATGTATATTGAATTCTTGCGTAATGGAAAAGACGTTATAGTCAGCGCAGACATTGAATTACTCTCTCCAGAGCCTGGTTCGAAGGACTTTAATTATCTGATCAATCCAGATCTGGCAGAAGCATTCTCAAATCAGATCGGCTTAGCCATTGCCCCAATTGATTTGCGAAATGAAGTTGCATCGGAATATGCCTGTGTCGATATATTTGATCGGGAAAAAGCGATTGAAGACTATATCAAGGTTTTCATGCCGACTATTTCGAAAGACCAGCTTGCTGGTGCGCGCGATAGGGTGAGAGCTGAATGTACCAAGCTTGGTATCGTGGTGGGTGAGGAAATCTAGGGTACCCTGCTAATGGCTTGCAACAGGGTTATGCAACTAAGCCCTGTTGCGTTTGAAATCCCCGACCGGGGGTGAGTGCCGATGATCCACTACTGTTGGAAGAAGCGTGATCGGTATGCTTGGATGGCAGTGTGACAGATCATTTACCTGTCAGATGGGGATGCGTGCAGCATGTATGAACAGCGCTCACAATGATGCAACTTGTGGCTCGCTTCAGGTCAGACTAACCGGAGCAGGTGATGCAGAGAGGGAAATATGCGAATAATCGTCGCTTTGTTATTGCCGCTGGCTTTATTGCTGAATGCGTGTGCTACGCTGCCCCCGCCGATCAGTGTGGATGAGGCGATCAAGCTCAGTAAGGAAGGGAACAGTCCTGATGCCATTATTGAAATGATGCGCGCTAGCCGGTCGACCTATACCCTTAGTGCCAGCGATATCGTACGGCTTAGCAAGAGCAGCCTGCCAGAACCCGTGCTGGACTATATGCAGAAAACCCAGCTTGATGCCGCACGCCAGGAGGAACGGCTCCGTCTATGGTCGGAACGGGGTCCTCGCTGGGGATGGGATTGGTATCGCTGGTAGTTGAATTCATTCAAACTTAGGTCCGGAAGCGTTGTACGAGGGCTTCCAGTTCATGGGCTAATTGCGCCAACTGGTTGCTGGATTCAGAAGCTTGGCGCAAAGCCAGATCGTTTTCACCGATGGCTGAGGTGATCTGCTCGACATTACTGGCGATATTGTTGGACGCTTCTGACTGTTCCCGTGTGGCCAATGCGATGTCACGCATGCCCTCTGCAGTCTGATGGGTGCGCTGCGCGATGTCGGTAATCCTGTCGGCTGCTACTCGAGAGCGGCTGACTCCCGCTTCCACTTGACTCAGCGTATGGTCAATCCCGGTTACTGCAATGCTGGCCTCCTGCTGGATTGCCGTGCTGGTTTCTTTGATTTCCACCGTTGCCTGAGCTGTACGTTCAGCCAGCTTGCGTACTTCATCGGCAACCACGGCAAAGCCCCGCCCTTGTTCGCCAGCACGGGCGGCTTCGATGGCAGCGTTAAGGGCAAGCAGATTGGTCTGTTCTGCGACATCGCGAATTGCCGCCACCACACTGTTGATGGCTTGTGCACGTGATGCCAGCTGTTGCAGCGTTGTTGCCTGCTCGCGCACCATCGTATCCACACGGCCGATATCACCAGCCGTATCGCTGACTTCCTGTACGGCTTCGCGGGCGCTGTGTTCGGCGGCGTAGCTGGTATCGCCAGCCTCGGTGGCACTTTGTGCAATCAGACTGATGCTGGCAGACATCTGTTCCAACGCTGCGGCAGAAGCGGCGGCCGCGTCTGCCTGATGGGCGGAGCTGGTGGAAATATGCCCGGTATGGCCTGCCAATTCTTTGATCCGCTGGGTCAGGTCGGCAGCATTCTGTTTGACCTGCCGGACGATCTCAGCCAAAGATTGGATGAATTGGTTGAAAGCGGTGGAGGTTTCACCAATTTCATCCTTGCCGTGAACCGGCAACCGATGGGTGAGGTCTGCATCGCCACTTGCCAGCTCCAGCATGGCATCGCGCAGCGTTCCCAAGGGGCGGGTCAGGCGAGAAATCCATAACCACATCACAGCGGCTAGCAGGAACTGGGCAAAAAGGCCGATGAACAGGGTTTTCCTGAGTAGGCTGTCCGCCTCGGCAGTCACCTTTTCCAATGGAATCGAGACGGCCAGTGCCCAGTATTCCCGTGCAACGCCGATGCGAATCGGCTCGAAGAATCGGGCCATGCCGTCGGCTTCGAATTGATAGTGCTGGCCATTACGGATTGCTGCCAGGGCCTCCGCCGGCACTTCTGCTGTATCAACGGGTTTACCAAGCTTGGCGTCGTCGGGGTGGCTGGCATAGAGCCCACCGGCACTGATCATGCTCAGAAAACCGGTTTCGTAAGGCTTGATGGCACCCAGGGTGGCGTTCAACTGCGACATTGGCATGTCTGTGCCGATGACGCCGAGAAAATTGCCATCCACTACCAATGGTGCGGTATAGGACATCATCAACACCTTGGCTTCGGGGTCTACATAGGGCTCGATCGCCAATTCACGCTTTTCTTGCTTGGTTTGCTTGTAGTAGGCCGAACCGTAGCAATTCTCATCGGCTGCGGCATCGTCCTTCAATAGTTCGGGGGCATGCTCGTAGGTAAAACGATGGGCACTACCATTGCTACGCGTCCACCATGGCGCATAGCCCCCATGCGCGCAGTAACGCTTATCGCCTCGGAATTTCTCGTCCTGCCCATCCAAGGCATTACGTTCGATAGCAACCCAGAAACTCGTGGACTCTGGCATGCCCATGAAGCTGCCTTCCAATAGCGCGTCGAGCTTTTCACGGTCGGTCTGCCCGTTGCGCTTGATGGCTTCGACCAGCCCTTTCTGTGCCCGGACAAGATTGATTGCCACACTGAGCCCCGCTTCGCTCTGGCGCGCATAGCGCGCGGCCAGCCGGGTGGCGCTTTCAAAGGCTTGCTGTTTGACGATGTGGGTTGCATCCCGCGCTGTCACAACCTGTACAACGGTGAGGGCGATGGCGCTGCATGCAACGGAAACGACCAGGACACGGGCGCGGAAGCTGAGGTTGTCTAGCATGGGCAGCAATCACGGGATGTACTGCTTCACTATATGTGCTGGATTTTGCTCTGGTGCCCGTTCTTACTATTGGCAGTGTCAGTCGGGTAGTGTTGATCTAATCCAAGTGAAGTTGCATTCTCCATTAGCTGATTGAGGTTGGGGAAGCAGACGCGCAAGACTCAGGACTTCAGGACGACGGCTGGATTCAAGTCTTCTAGCGCTCGATTGCCATAAACTCGTTCGAGGATATCGCTCACCATTTTTGGCTCGTTTGCCAGCACCCATTGCTTACCGTTATTACGAGGCATGCCGGTGTAGGCGTCTGTACCGAGATTGACACCTAGCCAGGCATTGGAAAGCTGGGCGAAATACTCCTGTAC
Organism: Chitinimonas violaceus; assembly: GCF_052601015.1. Taxonomy (NCBI): domain Bacteria; kingdom Pseudomonadati; phylum Pseudomonadota; class Betaproteobacteria; order Neisseriales; family Chitinibacteraceae; genus Chitinimonas; species Chitinimonas violaceus. The sequence goes on from NZ_JBQXDJ010000018.1 coordinate 45,004, forward strand.
ATTGGCCGAAGCATAGCAACTATGCTGACCGTACCTTACGGGGGCCGTCGACCCATTGCGTACTTTCGGATTGCTGCATTCTCAGCTTGTACGCCCTATTCAGCGTCGTACGGTCGTTATCGGTTAACCCATACGTGTGGATGGTATGAGCAAATTCGTGCGTTGATGTCGAATAGCCCACGGCATAGCATTCTGCGCTAGCTACGGATGTTATGCCGCCCAGCAAGTTCTCCTCGGTTATGCCAACGTAAATGCGGCCTCGAGACGGGTCGACGGCAACTACGCTACCTGCCCCTTTACTCATATCGCGCATATGCTTTAACTCGCTATAGGTAGCGAGTAGCTGACTGAAGCTATTGCCTGACACATGACTCACCCCCCGCACGCTGCTCCACCTACGTCCATCGAACGTCGTCTGACCGCGAAGTGACTCAAACTGTTCTAGTACCGTCAGGCTTTTGTTACGCGGAATCACCACTACTTGAATGTTGTGCTCAAGAAGGTTCTTGATAACGCTTATGTCATTACCCAGCATTGCAGCAATCACCCGCAGCCCTTCGGCACGCGCAGCAGGTACATCCGTTACCTCGTCGGGAACGCTCAGCATCCAACGTGCCGTTAACCGCCCTATTTGGTGTGGGTCAAGGCCGTCAAATAGATCTCCATCGTCATAACCCATCTGCTTCTTGTGCTGATCAAGCATGGCGTCGGCAAGATAGTTAAGCAATCTAGCTTGTTCGACACTGGCCGTCGGTTGGGCCTTGGGTTGCACGATATTGATCGCCGGTTGGGTGTGGGGCATTGGAGCTTCTGGCGGTACAACTCGCTTTAGGGTAGGCGGCGGACTGGTTCGTTTGTGTAGGGACCTGATGACACTAATAATCTGTGCATCTAACCGGTCCTCCGCTTGTGCACGGCCACTGGTAATTCCTTGTAATGACTTGAGTCTGCGCCATTCTTTGATCGCATCAGTCAACTCACGCAGCGCTCTGGCACCGGCGTTGCTGTTCGGGTCGAAAGAATGTGCAGCAGCCAATGTCCTATCAATTGCTTGTAGCTGCGGGCTGCGTCGACTGAAGATTTTTCGGCTTTCTTGCTTGAATCTCTCGGCACTCCAAACATTGGGCAACATCTTCTGTTCCTTTGGGTCCTGATTTTCGACGGACGCTGTTGCTGACTACCGTCTGCGCTATCTGGTAGCAACAAGCATTCGCTAGGACATAAGGGATGATGTGATAGTGCTGACTGAGAGGAATATAAAGTTGGGCAAGACGCTGTAGCCCCTGATTATGGCTGCGCAGAGGCGCTAAAGCGCATCCATGGGTATACGCAGGTAGCGTATGCCATTCGTATCGGCGGGAGGTAATACACCGGCCCGGATATTGACCTGGATAGCCGGCAGAATCAGCATAGGCATGCCAAGTGTCTGGTCGCGTTTGGTTCGCATTGCCACAAATGTGGGCTCATCGACACCGTCGTGCAGATGAATATTCGCTGCACGTTGTTCGGCAACGGTGGTTTGCCAGCTGGGCTTGCGATTCTCTGGTGGATAGTCGTGGCAGAGGAAAAGCCGTGTGTCTGTCGGCAGGCTCAGGAGCTTGCGTACAGACTGATACAACATGGCAGCGTTCCCTCCGGGGAAATCGCAACGCGCTGAGCCGACATCAGGCATGAAGAGCGTATCGCCAACAAACACTGCATCGCCAACCTGATAAGCCAAGTCCGCCGGAGTGTGGCCAGGCACGGCAATGGCGCGGGCGTTAAGGCTACCGATAGTGAAGGCTTCCTCATCTTCGAACAGGTAATCGAATTGGCTGCCATCGGTGGCGAAATCCGGTTCCAGATTGAACAGGCTTTTGAAGACCTGCTGTACCTTGCCGATTTGAGCGCCGATAGCGACTCTGCCGCCGATACGTTGCTTTAGCCACGCTGCTGCAGATAGGTGATCGGCATGGGCATGTGTCTCCAGTATCCAATCCACAGTCAGCGACTGGGTGCGTATGAAGTCGAGAATCTTTTGAGCGTTGTCGTGTCGTGTCCGGCCGGACTTGGGATCGTAGTCCAATACGGGATCGATAATCGCTGCATTACCACCGGTCCAGTCATAGACCACATAGCTGATTGTCGATGTGGCGGTATCAAAAAAGGCTTCGATGTGGGCTTGCTGAGACATAGGCATTCCGACCTGATTAATATGCTTGAAAACATATTGTTGGAAAATATATTGTGCCGAGAGCGCACTGGACGTAATGATGCACCTTGTTGCACGGATGAGGTAAGGGGCAATCGTTATGGTTTTTGAAAGACCGTCAACAGACTTCTAACAATGTGTTCAAAATCTCGCTAGCTAAAGCAAGACAAGGCTAAAACAGGCGAGGAAGAACGAAAACAGCTGGGAAAGCGGTGTTTACAAACGGTAAGTGAGCACTGCGTGGGTGTTTTCAATGCCGCATTGCTGACGCGTAGCAGATTTTGAGAGAGGGATGCTATGTGTAGTGCCATGTTGAACGAGGCGAAAGTGGCAGGGCTGCGCCCATCTCTGGACGCGGCGGCTACGTTACTCAAGCCCTTGGGTAATGCCGATCGCTTGTTGCTGCTATGCCAGCTGGTGCCTGGTGAACGGAGTGTTTCGGCACTCGAAGCCAGTACCGGTATCCGCCAACCCAGCCTGAGTCAACAACTGGGTGTGCTGAGAAATGAAGGTCTGGTTACCACGCGTCGCGACGGAAAGTATATTTACTACAGCCTGATAAGCCGGGAGGTGATACAGATACTAGGGTTGATGTGTGAGATTTACTGTTCTGCAGGCGAGAAAGACCGGAATCATGGCAATTAAGAGGCGGTATGCTGGGGCCCGAAATCGGGTCTCCGGGTGTGGTGGGGTTGGTAAGAGAGGACATTACCGCCATGCCTGAGTGGTTACGTCAGTATCGTTTTACCGATTTCCCCCATGATCTGGTTGCCAGCGCCACACTGCTGGTGTTGTTGGTACCTCAAGGTTTGGCTTACGCGTTGCTAGCGGGCCTGCCGCCACAAGCAGGGTTGTATGCCAGTATCGCCCCGGTATTGGTGTATGCGGTGTTTGGCTCCAGTGCCACCTTATCGGTAGGGCCAGCAGCCTTGCCATCATTAATGACCGCGACCGCGCTGGCTGGGTTGGCGATACCGGGCAGTAGTACCTGGGTTGCACTGGCGGCCATGGTGGCGTTGTTGTCGGGCCTATTGCGGCTTGGCTTAGCTGGTCTCAAGTTCGGTTTCGTAGCCAACTTCCTTTCCCAATCGGTAGTAGGTGGTTTTGTCGCAGGCTCGGCGCTGCTGATTATTCTGAGCCAGTCTCCCCATCTGTTTGGTGTGTCGGTTCATGGCACAACAGCGTGGGAAATCCTGGTTGCCTTGGCCAGTGCTTTACCTGGGCTCAATAGGTCAGCCTTGGTGTTATCAGTGATGGCGCTGGGGCTATTGCTGGCGGGTAAGCATTGGATCAGACCGGTATTGCAACGCCTGGGTATGAAGGCCAAGCATGCCGACCTTGCTGCCAAAGCTTTTCCGATTGTGGTCGTCGCGCTGGGTGGTCTTGCGGTAAGCACTCTGCAGCTGGAAGTACGGGTGGTGGGGCATCTTCCCCAGGGCTTGCCGCCTGTAGCATGGCCGGATATCGATATGGAGCATGTGCAGACGATTCTGCCTGCCGTGCTGGCCATCGCTTTGGTGGGTTTTGTCGATAGCTTTTCGATTGCGCAGTCGCTGGCCCTGAAACGTCGCGAAACAGTGAATCCGGACTGTGAGTTGCTGGCGCTTGGCGCTGCCAATACAGCGGCTGGGCTGACGGGTGGTTTTCCGGTGTCGGCCAGTTTTGGGCGTTCCGCCGCTAACGAGTTGGCCGGTGCACGTACTCAATTGGCGGGGGTATTGTCCGCGGGTTGGATGGCGCTGGTGCTACTGGTATTCACCGATCTGTTCTCCAAGCTCCCCTTGGCGGTGTTGGCCGCTACGATTGTGACTGCCGTTATGCAAATGATTGATCTGAGTGTGCTCAAGCTCGCCTGGCGTTACGACCGTCGTGATGCTGTGGTGTATTTGGCGACGTTTATCGCTGTGCTCTTGCTGGGGGTGGTCGATGCGATCTTGTTGGGCGTAGCCCTCTCGCTGGCACTGTTCATATGGCGTACGAGCCAGCCACATCTGGCGGTGGTAGGGCGGGTGCCCGGAACCGAGCATTATCGGAATATCCTGCGCCACAACACCCATGTTGTACCGGAAGTACTGGCAATACGGGTTGATGAGAGCCTCTACTTTGCCAATATACGTTTTGTCCGTACCCGCCTTGTCACCTTATTGCGGGAGCGACCGGCTACCCGGCATTTGTTGCTGGTGCTTTCTGCGGTCAACGCGATTGATGTTTCGGCGCTACAAGGTTTGCGCGAGTTGAATCAGGGGCTGGTTGAGCAAAAAGTTGATTTGCATCTGGCAGAGGTCAAGGGACCGGTGATGGACTTGCTCAAGCAAAGCGGTTTTTTGGATGAGCTATCGGGCATCGTGCATCTTTCCACCTACACCGCTATGCAACATTTGAGCGAGGATCAGTACCAGGACTATGTAATTTGATGTGCTTTCCTCGGCATGGGCTGATAAATACACGTGCAGTAAAGCCTTTTCAAAGACTCGCAAGCTAAAGCAAGACGACTTCGGACGTATTTTTACTAGGTACGAACATCTTCCTCATCAACGTTGAGTTTGCCATGACAGACACCCTTAGCATCTCCTTGGAACAGACCACCGATTACCAGTTTGTCGTCAACTTCGGCAAAGATAGCCTGCCAGCCTTGATTACCGATGAGGATGCACCGGTAGGGCATGGGACGGGGCCTGATCCCACGCGCCTTTTGGGGACCGCGGTGGCCAACTGCTTGGTTGCCAGTTTGCTGTTTTCGCTGCGCAAGTTCAAAAATCTGCCGGAACCGATCCGTGCCGATGCCAAGGTCCACATGACCCGTAATGAGCAAGGTCGCTTGCGTATCGGTAGTATTGATGTGCAGCTGGGGGTAAATGTTCCTGCCGAGGATATTGCCCAGTTGGAACGTATCCTGGCGCAGTTTGAAGACTTTTGCGTGGTGACGCAGAGCGTACGCAAAGGTCTACAGGTGAATGTAAGCGTAAAGGATGGTAATGGCAAGGTGCTGTACGGTGAGGGATAGGATGCATTGAAGATTGATTGAGGCGGCGCATCCCAATCATCTCTGCTTATGTGCTCATCCGTTCAACACTAGCTACCGCCAGCCCTTCAACCGCATGATTGGGTTGGTGTCGGCTCAGCAAGACCGGTATGTCGCTGTCGCGTAATACGCGTTCGGCATTACTGCCCATGATCAGGTGCGATAGACCACGCCGGCCGTGGGTTCCCATGACGATCAGCTCGGCGGACCATTCGGCTGCTACCTGCAGAATGGTCTGCGCGACCGCAGGTGCAACGCATTCACGCTGATAGGTCTCTACAGCTACACCTGTCGCATCGACTTGTGACTTTGCTTCAGCCAGCAGCATGTCGCTATGGTCTTTGAGTATGGCGATACACTGCGCCAGCCTGTCTGCGCCGGCTATATCCATGTACACCACGTGCAAGTCCACCACATGCAGCAGGCATAGCCTGGCATTCAATGCTTTGGCGAGTTTGATGGCCTCTTGCAAACCAGAGAGTGACGTTGGACTGCCATCGACGGGTACCAGGATACGTTTATACATGGTTCACCTCTTGGAGCCTGCTCACGATCTTACTGCGCAGCTGTGATCAGGGCTTATGCGCTGCTCAAAATCCTCATGTACAAGAGTACATTCCGGTTTCGGTGCTGCTCTGCGCCCTGCTGACAGCTACTCGTAACAGATCGTGAGCGGCTATTTAGAATCAGATCCCGATCTTACTGCCCAGTGGTCGTCAGAGATGTCGCTGTACTTTGCTGATAGCTGCTTTTGACAGAGGGTGAACAGGTTGTTGTTAGTACCAGGTCAGTTTGGTGCTGTCACGGCGGGCTGACTTTGATTTAGCGCAAACTGTTGGCACATTCTTGCCACACCCGGCTGAAAGGCGTTTTCTTGTTATGGGCCTTTAGTGATGCGCTTTTTGGTACTTCGCGCCAATCAATAGGGGATGACTATTGCCGCACTTGTGAAAATTGAATTCCAAATAACATTGAGAATTATTATCATCCTTGTAACGTATTCAACCGCAATTACAAGGAACCCAACATGCTTAAGACCATCACCTTCGCGATAACCCATTTCTCTGTCGCGTTCAGCGTGGCGTATTTATTAACGGGCAGCATCGGCATCAGCAGTACTTTGGCGCTGGTGGAGCCTGCCGTTAATACAGTGGCCTATTTCTTCCATGAAAAGGCATGGCTACGGTTTGACGCTAAGCGCGCCACGAAAAGCAGAATGCACCCCTTGCATGCCCATGGCCACCATTAGCAAGACGGGATGATTGGAACTCTGCTCAGTCGTTATCGGTGCGACAACTTAAGCCGTGTAAATGGCACCCAGTATTCTTGGGCCGTGTGCACCGGTGACTGCAGGCAGGTTGCCCGGTTGCTTTTCCAGGCATTGCTTTGCCAGCCAGGCGAAAGCTGTTGCCTCCACCCAGTCCGGGTCTAGGCCGATTGTTTCTGTACTTGCCAGGGAAATTGGGCTGAGCTGTGCTGCCAGACAGTCCATCAATGCGCTGTTATATACGCCGCCACCGCAGACATACGCCTCGCTGGCAGAGGGTGCTTCTCGTCGAATCTCTCGGGCGATGCTCTCGGCAGTAAAAGCAAGCAACGTGGCCTGGACGTCTTCCGGAGCCAGAGCCGGGTGATTGGCAAGTTGTTGATCAAGCCACGCCAAGTGAAACAGATCGCGCCCTGTGCTTTTGGGTGGCGCTTGACGGCAGTAAGGCGTTGCCAATAGCTGGGCCAATAAGTCCGGTTGCAACTGGCCGGAACGCGCCCATGCGCCATCTGCGTCATAGGTGAGGTTGCGATGTCGATGGATCCAGGCATCCATCAGTACATTGCCGGGCCCTGTATCCCAGCCGCGGACGGGGCCATTGGGTGGCAGATCTGTAACATTGGCGATACCGCCGATATTGATCACGACCCGATGCGCCGGACTGCTAAACATGTTGTGATGAAATGCTGGAACAAGCGGTGCGCCTTGGCCACCAGCAGCAACATCACGGCTCCGAAAGTCGCTGATGACGGTAATGCCTGTCTGTTCAGCCAAGCGGGCTGCGTTGCCGATCTGTACGGTAAAACCGAGTTCTGGTCGGTGGCGAAGTGTTTGGCCATGCATGCCGATGGCACCTATCGAACCGCGGGAGATGCCAGCCTTTTCCAAGGTGTGGCGGATAGCCACTGCATATGCGTCGGCTAGTGCATTTGCGGCCAGCATTGAGCGATGCAATTCATTGTCGCCGGACGTTTGCAGACTCAGGAACTCAGCGCGCAGATCGGCATCGAACGGCAGTAAATGGGTAGCTAAGAGGGTAGGGTGCTGATTGGTGAAGTCGACCAGCGCACAGTTGATGCCATCCAGGCTGGTGCCGGACATGAGACCGATATATAGCGAAGAAGCTGGCATGTGTATGCGATGTGAAGTAGACAATAGGCCAAGACTAGGGGCGCGTTGATGCGCAGTGCAAGCTTGGCAGCCATTCGACGGTATGTATTGCAGGTTAGTCTTCGTAGATCAGGCGTGCCCGCTTTACGTTGCAGAAAAGCTCGTAATCGATGGTGCTGGCAGCGGTGGCGACTTCGCTCGCGGGCAGACCTTCGCCCCATAGCCGCACTGTACTGCCTACATCGGCATTGGGTATGTCGTTGAGGTCTACCATCAGCATGTCCATCGACACCCGGCCGAGGGTGCGGCTGCGTTGGCCGTTGATGAGCACGGGCGTGCCGGTGGGAGCTGCGCGTGGATAACCATCGGCATAGCCGCAGGCGACCACCCCGACCCGAGTGGGGCGGTCGGTGTAAAAACAGGCACCGTAGCCTATAGGCTCACCAGCGGGTAGATCGCGTACTGCCATGACTTTGCTGTCGAGATTCATGACGGGCAATGGCCAGTCGGATAGTACGCGATGAGTACCTGCGCCACCGTACAACATCACACCTGCGCGTCCCCAGTCGCTGTGGCCATTGGGCCATGCCAGTATGCCCCCGGAGTTGCAGAGGCTGGTTTCAACATCAAGCCCGGCAACCGCTTTGTTGAAGCGCTCGATCTGCTGTGGGGTTGCTTGGCTGTCGAGTTCATCGGCGCGGGAGAAATGAGTCATAGCTACGATTTTGCCGACCTTGTTGCTGTTACGCAGTCGGTCATATGCGAGCCGGAATGTTTCGGCACACATTCCCAGCCGGTGCATGCCGCTATCGATCTTGACCCACAAGGTCAGCGGTTTACTGAGTTTGGCATTTTCGATATCGGTGATCTGCGCCACGCTATGCATGGCGGTCCAGAGATTGTATTGCTGGATCAGCGCCAATTCGCTGGGTTCGAACCATCCTTCCAGTAGCAGGATGGGCTTGTCGATACCTGCTTCACGCAGCTGAATGGCCTCTTCGATTGATGCGACACCAAATCCATCTGCCAAGGTATCCAGTGCTTTTGCACAGAGGACAGCACCGTGCCCGTAGGCGTTGGCTTTGACGATAGCCAGCACAAGGCCCCCATGCAGGCGTTTGGCCAGTTTGTAATTGTGTTGCAGCGCAGAAAAACGGATGGTGGCGGTAAGAGGGCGACTCATAGCAATAGGCTGATCGGCGAATAATTCTATTATCGAGTAAAAAAACGCCCGCAGCCCGGTACAGTCCGGTGCTACGGGCAGAGACACGGAGCCTCAACGTGATTCGGTAGAGCAGAAAGTGAAGATACAGCTCAGCTGGAAGCTGGTTGGAATGTCAGGCTGGCATTAAGGGCCTTGCGGCCATACCGCTCCATTGTCAGACCAGCGGTACTGATTTGCGGTTGCTGACCCAGGACGAGGTCGGCAAGCAACTTGCCGGAACCGCATGCCATGGTCCACCCAAGCGTGCCATGGCCGGTGTTCAAGCTCAGGTTTGCGTAGGGCGTATGGCCAATGATGGGGGTGCCATCGGGGGTCATCGGGCGTAGACCGGTCCAGAAGCTGGCTGCGGTGCTGTCGCCGCCAGTAGGAAAGAGGTCGTTGACCACCATTTCCAGTGTTTTACGCCGACGCGGGTTGAGTTTCTGGTCATATCCACTCAGCTCCGCCATGCCGCCGACGCGGATGCGTTGATCGAAACGGGTGATGGCAATCTTGTAGGTCTCGTCGAGCACCGTGGAAACCGGTGCGCCAGCGGGGTCGGTGATCGGGATGGTCAGCGAATACCCTTTGGTTGGATAAACTGGCAGGTTCAGGCCCAGATTTCGTACCAACTGGCGGCTGAAACTGCCCATGGCCACCACATAGTGATCAGCCTGCAGCCATTCACCATTCTTCAGGGTGACGCCGACGATACGGCCGCGTAACGCTTCCAATGCGTCAATTTCAGTATTGAAGCGGAATTCGACACCCAGCTGTTCGGCGCGCTTTGCAAGCTCAGTAGTGAAACGCTGGCAATCCCCGGTTTCGTCATTTGGCAATCGCAACCCGCCCACTACACGACCGGGTACCAAACCAAGCGCAGGTTCGGCACCCACGCAGCCTGCTTCGTCCAGCAATTCGAAAGGTACACCACAGGATTTCAGTACCTCGATATCGCGCGCGGCGCTGTCGAGCTGTTGCTGGGTACGGAACAGCTGCAACGTACCGCCAGTGCGCTCCTCGTAGTGCAAGCCGGCCTCATTGCGCAGTGCACGCAAGCAATCTCGGCTGTATTCGGACAGGCGCATCATGCGTTCTTTGTTTTGTGCGTAAGCCCCGTCATTGCAGTTGGCCAGCATCTGGGCCATCCACTGCCATTGAAACAGGCTGCCATCGGGTTTGATAGCCAATGGCGCATGACGCTGGAACAACCACTTCAGAGCCTTGGTCGGAATACCAGGCGCGGCCCAGGGCGTTGAGTAACCGGGAGAAATCTGGCCTGCATTGGCAAAGCTGGTTTCTAATGCGACAGCTGATTGCCGTTCCAATACGATTACTTTCGCACCTGCACGCGCCAGATAGTAGGCCGTTGATACCCCTACCACACCGCCGCCAAGAACGATTACTTGCATGATGTTATCGCCTGCATGTCACATTTAGTCAATTTGTGCAGTGTATTAGTCAATTTGAAAAAAGTGTTGCCAACCTTAGGTGACAAAGCAGGATAAATTCACGTTAAATGGCAATGTGATATGAAAAAAAACTAAACGAGGATGACATGAAAGAATTGGATCGGATCGACCGTAGAATTCTGACCCTGTTACAGCATGATGGCCGTATGGCGTTGACTGAGTTGGCGGAGAAGGTGGGACTGTCGACGACACCGACTTCAGAGCGGGTAAAACGGCTTGAACGTGCCGGTGTGATCGAGGGGTATTACGCCCGGGTTAATCCACGCGCAGTGGCATGTGCTCAGCTGGTATTTGTCGAGCTGCGTCTTGCAGCCAAATCTGCCGAGATTTTCGATCAGTTCCGCCGTGAAGTGATGAAGCTGCCCAATATTGTTGAATGTCATCTGGTTTCGGGGGATTTCGACTATCTGGTCAAGGCGCGCATCTCGGATATGTCGCAGTACAGGCTTTTGTTGGGGGATATCCTGTTGAATCTGCCCGGGGCAGTGGAATCCCGCAGCTATGTGGTCATGGAAGAGGTAAAGGAAACGCTGGCTTTGCCTGTGGTGACCAGTTAGCCAAGTTAGCTATGCAAGCCTGCCAAGCCGGTGTGGAACAAGGCTTGGCAGCTACTGCTGTAGGTCTATTGTTTCGGTGCGGTACCTGCCTCAAACGCCATCAAAAGCTGCTTTTTACTGTCAAATAGGCTGAGCTTATTGGCTTGCAAGCGCCAACGCTTCACCTTGCCCAAGGTATCCAGGAATGGCTGCTCAAGGTCTCCACCTTCGGTACAGGCCATCCGGGTCGTGGCAAGGCTGGTGAAATGGATGCCGCCACCTACGAGGGTATAGCCCCCGATCAGACGGTTACAGCCCGTAGATCCTGCCAGGCGACGGCCTTCGCTATTGAACTGCAGAAAGGGTTCATTACGGGACTTGGCGGTAGGAAGCGGCTTGCCATTCATTTCAACCAGTTTCCAATAGCTGTCCTGCAATGGAATGGTCTGCACGCCGCCATCTGCCACCTGCACCAGTTTCAAGGTTTGCGGTCCGTCGCTGCCATTGGCTTTGACAAGGTTGCGGCTATCGGTTGTGAACAACAGTTTACTGTCGGCTGTAATTCTGGCGTTCAGCGAGTAGGTGTGTTTTGCATCAATGCTCTTGGGGTCGAAACGCAGCTTGAACTGCACGGGTGACTGACCCGGGGCAACGATAACGGCACGGTTGACCAGCTTGGCGGGTGCATCCGCAAGCGAGACATCCTGCAGGCTGATTTCCAGTACGGCATTGTTGGGCAATGTCGCTTTATCACCGTAATTTGCGGTACCGCTTAGCGTTGTTTCAGCCATTACCGTGCTTGCCAACAAACTGGCCAGCAAGATAAACACGGACTTATGCATAGGTTTTCCTCTTTGATGCAGGGCGATTGCAAACGTTGTTAACGAAAGATGAAACGAATTTTGAAAGTGCCGCTCACTTGTCGGGTGAGATATTTTAGGTTGATCACAGTAGTTGAATTTACCGATTGATTGCGCTAGCCGCCAACTGAGTCGTTGCATACCAATGCAACCGGGTTCTGAGTTCATTTCTTGAGTGATTATTGTTGGAGCGTAGCGTGGCCGAGGGGATATTTTGCTGATGCTGCAGACGTTCTCGCGCATAAATTAGCAAGAAAATCAGAAGAGATGGGAAAAAGTACGTTTGATATGACAAGTGCTTGATTTTTTGTATCAAGACGTACAAAAAAGGAGGGAAAAATAGTGTATTACCGAGTAATAATGCGCTCAGCACCTACACACGACGCTTGAGCCTTGGACGCAAAGTCGCAATACTGCACGCTTCGCAGTTGCTAGAACGTAGTTTTGCGTCAGTAACTGCCGGGTTAATAGCCCCCAGCCTCAACCGGTTTTTCCACAAGACTTAATCCGCTCAAGGAGCAAAATTATGAATCAAGCTCAACTGATCGAAGCGATCACTATTCAAGCTGGCAAAGATGGCCAAGACGTGTCGAAAGCCGACGTTACCCGCGTGCTGGTTGCCCTTACCGGTGTAGTGCATACACAGCTCAAGTCGGGTGAAGAAGTCACACTGCCAGGCGTTGGCAAGCTGAAGATCAAGGACAAGGCAGCCAAGGTTGGTCGTAACCCCAAGACTGGTGCGGAAATCCAGATCCCTGCCAAGCGCGTGCCGGCTTTTACCGCTGTGAAAGCGCTGAAAGACGCAGTGGCCTGAGCTGTTTACCAAGCAGTATCAAAAATAAAAACGGCGCTATTCGGCGCCGTTTTTATTTCGAAGCTGTAAGAACCTGTTTACGATCTGTCGCGAGTAGTTGCCAGAGGGTTGCCGAGCAGCACACAAGCTTCGATTACAGCTGCGCAGTAACATCAAGAACAGGTTCTAAAGCCTATTCGAGCAGGCTTCGCAGCATCCATGCGGTCTTCTCGTGGACCTGCAGGCGTTGGGTCAGCAAGTCGGCTGTGGATTCATCATCCACTTCCCCCACCAGGGGCAGCAGTTGTCTGGTTGTCCGCACCACAGTTTCCTGCCCTTTGAGCAAGATTGTGATCATTTCCTTGGCCGGCGGCACGCCTTCAATTTCGGTGACGCTGGAAAGCTTGCTGAAGGCGGAATAGGTACCTGGTGCAGGGAAGCCCAGCGCACGAATCCGTTCTGCGATCAAATCCACACCCAATGCCAGTTCGGTATATTGGTTTTCGAACATCAGATGCAGGCTATTGAACATGGGCCCAGTGACGTTCCAATGGAAGTTGTGTGTTTGCAGGTAAAGGGTATAGGTGTCGGCCAGCAGGCGCGACAGACCATCTGCAATGGCTTGGCGTTTGGCTTCGGGTATGCCCAAGTGGATGTCCATACTTTACTCCTTGGTTGTCGTTTTAGGTTACAGGGTGATCGGGAGTAGACCCTATCTATGAACCTGTTGAAAGTCTTCTGTGCATCAGCCGGCGTTGGAAACCGCCTCGGCATGCTTATTTGCTATTCGTAAACGCCGCTTTTTCGGTTGTTTTCGCCTTGTTTCGCTCTAGCTCGCATGACTTTTAACAGATTCTTAGCGCTTGTTCGTCATTGATCCCGCGGAATAAATCCCCGACCCGCGTAAATTCCTTTTCGCCAGAATAGCTATTCCTAGTGCTCAGTGGGCGAGTGCGTAATTTGCCAACAACTCGCTTAGCCACCCAGAAAATGTATGGGAGTGCATTGATGTTCTCCTTGTGAAACGGCTGCTGGAATGGTTTGGATTATTACAAATATCAATCAGAATAAGAAATTGAATTGCTAAAATATATTAATAGGCATGCGCTATTCTGAAGGCACATAGATCCTGGGCATCGTCGGGATCAATCCACCTAGGATAGGTAACCATGCAAGTGAACCAACGCGATCTTGAAGCGGGTATCCAGACCGATTTCAGTGACCGGCTCAGCTATGGCGGCTATCTCTGTCTCGATCAGCTACTGAAAGCACAGCAGCCGTTGTCGACGCCTGTGCATCACGATGAAATGCTGTTCATCATTCAGCATCAGGTTTCGGAGCTGTGGATCAAACTGTTGATCCATGAATTACGTTCGGCCATTGCCCATGTGGAATGCAATGAATTGGCATCCAGCTTCAAGATATTGGCACGGGTGAAGCTGGTGCAACAGCAGTTATTCAATATGTGGGCAGTGCTGGAGACCATGACGCCGTCTGAATACGCGCAGTTCCGTCCAGTTCTCGGGCAGGCTTCCGGTTTTCAGTCGCATCAGTACCGCACGCTGGAGTTCCTGCTGGGAAATAAGCATGCAGGTCATGCCGAAGTATTCAGGTACGACCCGGTGCTATATGCCCAGATACAGCAGGATCTGTATGCACCCAGTCTGTGGGATGTTTTCCTGCAGCATCTTGCGCGGCGTGGTTTTCCAGTGCCAGAGGTATGCTTGCAGCGGGATTTCAGCCAAGCGTATGTCAAGAATCCTGGCGTGGTGGTGGTGTTGAAAACCATCTATCAGCAACCCGAAACCCACTGGGAGGCTTATGAGATGGCCGAGAAGCTGGTGGATGTTGAAGAAGCCTTCCAGCTTTGGCGTTTTAGACATATGAAGACGGTGGAACGGATTATCGGTTTCAAACCGGGTACAGGTGGATCCAGCGGTGTGGCTTTTCTTAAGCGTGCGTTGGAATTGACGTTTTTTCCGGAGCTTTTTCAGGTTCGCAGTGAACTATGAGTATCAGTTCAAACATGGCAGAAACAAAAATTGGCTAAGCTGTAATGGGTTGCTGCGTATGAGCTTGATTAACAGACTTGTCCGGCAGCCAAAAAGCAGATGACGCCCACGGATAACGGCGCCATTGCAACATCGGTGGGGAGGAAACCATGATCCTGCGACGAATACGCGAAGGCGAGCTGGGGGTTGGCCAGCCGTTGCCGTGGCCGCTTTATAGCCAGAAAGGGACATTGCTGTTTACCGAAGGAAGCGGGATCGAATCTGCAGATGCGCTGGAGGGCTTGCTGGAGCTGGGCCTTTACATGCAGGCTGACCTTACCTGGCATCAAACGCCGGAAACACCGTTGCAGATGGTGCTGCACGCTGTTAGGCGGATGGAAGCATTGCTTCAAAGTGCGAATAAGGAAACGGATTTTGCAGCCGAGGTGACGGCAGTGGCGGATATGTTAAGTACCGCCTATCACCGTAACCCTGATGTCGTGATTGCGACGGTGATTTTGCAGCGTGGCGGAAGCTATGTTGTGCGGCACGCAGTCAACACAGCCTGTGTGGCTGCCGCCGTGTTGCAGGCCATGCATATGAATGAGGCCGATACCCGCTCGGTTTTGGCGGCTGCCTTGACCATGAATATCTGCTTGCAGGGGTGGGACGAAGCGGCTGTTGTGGATTCGGCTGACTTTACCCCACTACAGGATGTACGCCACCCGGTCACCGGGATGGAAAAGCTGCGGGAACTGGGCGTGGTCGATGACTTATGGTTGCGAGCAGTATTGGAACACCACGAAATGATTGATGGATCTGGCTACCCCTGCGGCTTGTATGGCAGCCGGGTAGCCCAGGCCAGTCAGCTGATCGGGCTGGCGGACCTTTTCTGCGCCCGGGTTGACGAACGCGCACACCGGCAGATGGACGATACCCACCTCGTACTGCGCGATGTGTTGATTGAGCGCGGTCGGCATTTCGATGCGACCCTGGGGGCATACTTCATCCGCGCCCTGGGCGTTTACCCGATAGGTAGCCTGGTATTGCTGGCCAATGGCGAGGTGGCGGTGGTCAGTAACCGTACAGATCGGGTGGATGCGCCGTGGGTACATGCTTTGCGCTCGCCGGATGGGTCTAACTATCAGCCACCGATTCGCCGTCAGACCCAGCCTATCGAAACCTCGATTGTCGACACACTCAGTGGTAAGGCATTGCTGGGATCGATCGATATGGCCGACATTTGGGGGGAGGATGCCTTCGACTTCCCCTTGAAGCCATTACTCATGGCCTATCGGCAGCCTGCAGCCATTACTACCTGATGCCAAGCGGGGTGGACACCAGATCCTCGTTGCTTGCTGCTGTCGCTCAGCTGGGCGATGGTCCGCTGACTGAGGCAGGTCTCGTCCAGCATATTGCACCTTTATTCTCCAAGGTATTGGATCGTGATAGGCGAGAGATTTATCTCGCCAACCATTCATTGGGTCGGCCATTGGATGCGCTGGCGGATGATGTCGCAGAGGGACTCAATGCCTGGTACGAGGAGGTGGATGCTGCATGGGGGCCCTGGTGGGAGGCCATGCAGGCATGGCGTACCGGTACCGCCAGCTTGTTGAATGCTGCCCGTCCCGATTGCATTATTCCCAAGACCAGTGCAGGGCAGGGTTTGAGGGCCGTATTGAACAGCTATGCGGCTGTACCGATGGTGCTGACTACCGATGCCGAGTTTGATTCCATCGACCATATCCTCAAGCAGTATGTAGCCAAGGGGCGAGCCAATGTGGAATGGGTTGCTGCCCGTAGCGATGGGTTGATTCATGCCGATGATTTGATCGATCGATTGACCGGTAAGGACTTGCTGGTGGTATCGCATGTATTTTTTGCAAGCGGGCAAATCCTGGAGGCGTTGCCGGCGGTGATAGCGGCTGCACATGCATTGGGTGTGCGGGTATTGCTGGATGTGTATCACAGCTATGGTGTGCTGCCACTGGACTTGGCGGCATTGGGGGTCGATTACGCCATTGCTGGCAGTTACAAATACCTGCGCGGCGGGCCAGGGGTGTGTTGGCTCTATGTGGCTCCACAGCTGCTGGAACCGCAGCACACCACATTGGATACCGGCTGGTTTGCCAAACGTGACCCTTTCACCTATCAACGCCCGGTGCCTCCGCAATTTGCCAGCGGCGGGGATGCTTGGCTTGAGTCCACTTTCAACCCTATGGGTTTTTACCAAGCCCGTTCTGGTCTGGCACTGCTAGGGGCGCTTGGTGTGGAACGCTTACGTATGTATTCGTTACTACAGAAGCAGCAGTTAGCGGAGAGCCTCGCAGACCTGGGGGTGGCCAGCTTTGGCGCTTCCATGCATTACGGTGCATTTATCACCATTCCGCATGCCGCGCCCATGGTACTGGCTGAGCAGCTCAAGCAAGCCGGCATTAATGGTGATGCCCGTGCAGCAGGCCTGCGTCTCTGCCCCGATCTGCTCAATACCGAAGCTCAGCTACAACAGGCAGCGAATGTGATTGCCCAGGCGATGCGCGCTACGGTGAATGGTTGACTAGGGATTAAAGTGGGGCAAGGTAACCAGCTACGGACCTGTGTTCCACTCGGGGCAACGGCATTTTGGTCGATACCGGTATTGCAATACTGGCTTAAGGGCTAGCTCGGAATGGTGGATAGGGTCATCACCCGGCTCCCAGGAAAACCGCCATCCTTGCTTGGCAAACTCGGCAACCCGGCGGGTGGCATACAGCATGCTCAACTCGATGGCTTGCCAAGCATCCACACCGTAAATCACGACCGGTATGGATTCCAATACTCCAAGAGAGATCTCACATCCCCATTCTCCCGCTGGATACTGTTTTGGCAGGCCAACACGCAGCACAAGCGTGTTGTTGGCCCCAGTGGGTGAAACAGCGTGCCAGATTCTTTCTGCAGCGATACTTGTCACAAGGCCAACCTAGTAATGATTCGAGAAATAGTTTGGCTCAGTACTGTGTGAACAGTTCCTTGGTAGTTTAAAACCTCCTCTGTCTCAAAACGTCTGTCATCAATTAGGCTGGCGTTCTATCGCGCTACATGGGGAAGTGCCATATCGCTGGTGCGAGCAGACTTGAGTAAATTCCAGAACCTGTTCAAGGCTGGGCAGCAAGGTTGTGGCAGGTTCTCAGGATATTTCGTGCGGAGGAAATGCCACATATCGTGGCAGTTGATCGGCAAAATGTACCCATGAAAGACGTTTGGATTCCCAATAGTGGGCAGTGGGAGGGACTGCGTTCGGGTCGTCCATGCTGCCGATAGTGATATCGATCAGCCCGGGAATGTAGTTGGCGACAAAGCTGATCTGTGTACCGCAGCGTGGGCAGAATCCCCGCTTGGCGTCAGTTGAGGAGTGATACTCAGTCGGCCGTTCATGCAGGAAACGGACCTGATCCTCCTTGTATAGCGCCCAGGCAACCGCGGGTGCGGCATTGGCTTTACGGCACATCGAACAATGGCAGAAGGCCGCGCCTAGTGGTGAACCACTTACCTGGTAACGGATGGCGCCACACTGGCAACCACCTTCAAGGACGCTGTTTGGCATGGGATATATCTCCTGATGGATAGAGGTTGAAGTAATGGAGATCAGAGCCTGTTCGAAGTCGGCTGCATATCGGAAGTATTGCGCTGAACGGCGCTAAGTCTGCTACGCGTCAGCAATACGGCGCTGAAATAGCGCGAGACTTTAAACAGGCCCATAGGAAAACCGGACTTTGGCAGATAGCTGGCTCCCAAGCTATAGGAAGGGCACCTGATTGACGCCAGTACAAACCACAAATCAGTAGAATATATAGATCGTTCGCTGGCAATTTGAAGTAATCAAATCAGCGTTTGGAAATGCTGTGCGCATTCGCTTATAGCTAGACCGGTTTTCCCCCGCTTCGTTGCATAAGCCTCACAACAAAAATCAAAAAGAGAAAAGCATGTTGATGGCAATACGTGAGCGCCTGGTTCACGTAGGTAAACCCTTTCAGGCCCTGTCGGTCAGCGATGTTTTGATGTTGGGCAATGATGGTTGCGCGTGTGGCTGTGCCATGGTGGATTGCCCATGAAGGTGGTGCTACGCATTTGGCTTGTCGGTGATGCAGGTTGCCAGCGCAATAGGGCCCGGGTTAGCAGGAGCCGCGCTGTTACAGCTTTCTGTGGCCCAGGTTTACGTGGTGTTTGGCCTGGCTCAGTTTGCCTGTGCGTTTGGTTACTGCATCGTGCCCCGCTACCGCGAATTTCTGGCGCTTGACCATGAAACCGTAAAAGGCTGGTATGGCCGCGAATATCAGCTGGCTTTTCTGCGGGGCAAAAACGTTGTGGTATCTACGCCCGGTGTCGTCCGTGATCCGTTGTGAGTTAGGGGGCTCGCAGGCCCCCCTGTTTCTGGCTATCGGCTTATCTTGAATGAGCGCGGTAACTGTACGGCAGCGCCAGTGCCAAACCAGCGGTCGTAAATCTTGGCGGCTTCACCGGTATTCTCGGCATCGACCAAGGCGTCGTTCACAGCCTGTTGCAGACGTTTTTCACCCTTGCGGATACCTACACCAAGTGCTTCGGAGGCGATAGGGATATCCGGTACTTCATAGGCTTCCTTGTTCTGCATTTTGGCCAGATTACCCAGCAGTGTCGCTTCCGGGCCCGATACCCCATCGCACTTGCCGTCACGCAGCGCCGCGAATGACTCTGCGTAGTCTGCAGGCTCGACCAGTTTGATCGTGGGTGACAAATCCTTCAGATAACGCGCATTGGTTGTGCCCGCGGGTGCGCAGACCGTCATCTGGTTCAGTTGCAGCAGACCTTTGAACATACCCTTCTTGGCAACCAGTTTTTGCGTGGAAACATAGTAACCCACGCTGAACTCGACCTCTTTCTCACGCTCGGCGCTCTTGGCCAGCGAAGCGATGATCAGTTGAACTCGGCCTTCCTTCAGCGCCTTGATTCGGTCTGCTGGGTCCACGGTCTTGAACACCGGTTTGACACCCATTTTGCGCGCCACATAGTTGGCGAAGTCGATGTCATAACCCGATACCGTTCCCTTTGCCTTGTCGAAGAACCCAAAAGGTGGGGAGCTGTCACGTACACCGATGATGACCTCGCCTTTTTCCTTCACTTTGTCCAGGTCGTCCGCCTGGGCCATCAGCGCGCCGCTTGCGGCAAGCAGTATCAGCAGTTTTTGCATCGAGTTTTGTCCCTTGTTCTTGGTTGAAATGCTGTTGCAATGGAGAAGAAACAGGCACGGACATTCATTGCATCAGATGTCGTTCCATGCCTATGAATATGTCATCTTTTGACGGCTTGTCCGAGTCCCTTTAATGAAATGTTGCTTTTATGTCGGCACTACCGGCTGATTTTGAACGAGCGGGGGAGTTGTACTGCCGCACCGGCGCCAAACCAGTGGTCGAAGATCTTCTCCGCCTCTCCTGAGTTTTCCGACATGGTCAGTGCGTCATTCACTTGCTGCTGTAAGCGTTTCTCCCCTTTACGCATCGCGATGCCGAAGGCTTCTGATGCAATGGGGACATCGGGTACTTCATAGGCCTGCTTGCCCGGCATCTTGGCCAGGTTGCCCAGTAAGGTTGCTTCCGCGCCTGATGCCGCATCGCATTGCCCCTCCTGCAGGGCCTTGAACATTTCAGCGTTATCCGCCTGTTCGACCAGCTTGATGTTTTTCGACATGGCCTTGAGCTTCGGTCCGTTGGTGGTGCCGGTGGCAACGCAGACCGTCATCTTGTCCAGCTGCAACAAGTCCTTGAACGTCCCCTTCTTGGCGACCAGCTTTTGCGTGGAGACAAAATACCCCAGGCTGAAGTCCACTTCTTTTTCGCGTTCTGCGGTTTTACCAAGCGATGCGATCACGAGATCGGCCCGGCCATCCTTGAGCACCTTGATGCGATCGGCCGGGTCGATGGTCTTGAATACAGGCTTTACACCAATCTGGCGGGCTACCAGCATCGCAAACTCGATGTCATAGCCCGAGACGGTGCCACGCGCTTTGTCGAAGAAACCGAACGGTGGCGCGCTGTCCCGTACACCGATCACAACCTCGCCTTTGGCGCGGATCTTGTCGAGGTCATCTGCCTGTGCCGTGAAGGCAATGCCGGCCGCTAGTACAGTTAACAGGATCTTCATCTGAAGCTTCCCTTGTAGGTTGGGTAGCTATCTATTTAGCGTCCCGCAAGGAGTTGTGCCAAGTCCAATGCCGAACGTACGCCCATCTTGGCGAAAACATTGGCGCGATGCACCTCGACGGTACGGATGGCGATATTCAGTTCATCCGCAATCTGCTTGTTCAGCTTGCCAGCCAGCACCCTGTCCATGACTTCACGCTCACGTGGCGACAGGGTCGCAAGGCGTTTGTCTGCTTCAGTCAGATTGCTGCGCGACGTTTGCCGGCCCATAACCACTTCCAGGGCGTCGTCGATTTTTTCCAACAAGGCTTGTTCACTGCAGGGTTTTTCCAGGAAGTCGAACGCACCCTGTTTGACAGCTTGCACCGCCATGGGGATATCGCCGTGACCGGAGAGGAAAAGCACGATCAATTCGCTGTCGTCCTGGCGCAATCGGTCGAAGACATCCAAACCGGAGAGACCCGGCATGCGTACGTCCAATACCACCACGCCGTCACTATCGGGCGGTATGGCGGAAAGAAAGGCTTCTCCGCTTTCGAAGGCGCGTACCGTATAGCCGTGGGAGAGTAGGAGTAACGCCAGCGAGTCGCGTACAGCGGCGTCGTCGTCAACGAGGTATACAGGTTTGGTATTCATCTTGGCAGACTCAGGTGGAAGGCGGTGCCGCCCTCAAGCAGATTCTCGTAATCAAGTTGGCCTTGGTGCTGTTCAATAATCGAACGGCAGATATTCAGACCGATTCCCATGCCCAAAGGCTTGGTGGTGTAGAAAGCTTCGAACAAGCGCTCACCCGCACTTGGGGGTATACCATGGCCACGGTCGTATACGGTCAGGTGCACTGAATTGGTGTCGTAACTTGTCTTTAGCAGTACATCGCGCCGTTCTGGCGGTTGTTCGCTACAGGCGTCAACCGCATTGCGCAGCAGATTGACCATGACCTGGCCCAACAGGACCCTGTCTGCCTGGATTTGTGGCATATCCTCGGCCAGTTCACGGCGTATCCGCACATCACGCGCGTGAGCATCGGAATCGAGCAGCTCCAGCGCATCGAGCGCAATGGTATTCAGGTCGCATGGTTCACGGTGCGGTGCGTGCTTGCGTACGAATTCACGAATACGGCGTACTACACCCGCTGCACGCTGAGCCTGCTCGGCGATCTTGTTCAATGTGGAGTCGAGCATGGCGGCTTCGCCTTGCCCGGCAAACTGGCGGGCCGCGCTCGCGTAGGTGCTCATGGCCATCAGCGGCTGATTTAACTCGTGGGCCAGGGTGGAAGCCATTTCGCCCATCGCGATCAGGCGACCGGTCTGGCGCAGCTTTTCTTCGTGCTCATGCTCACGCAATTCGGCGGCTTTCTGCGAGGTGATATCCACCACGGAACTCATCCAGCCGCTCTGTTTACCGGTTGCATCGATCAAGGGGGTGGTATAGACACGGGTGACGACAAGATGGCCATCGCGATGACGCAGGGTAAGCTCGTAGCCGTCATTGGGGGCGAGGCCAGCCAGTACGGCTTCATTCAGCGCACGGTGGCTCGCGATATCGTCCGGGTTCCAGTAAGGGTAGGGTGGCGTGGAGCCGATCAGCTCCTCGGCCGTATAACCGACCATGCGGCAGAAGGCAGGGTTGACGTAGATCATCCGGCCTTGCAGATCGCGTGCGCGCATGCCTACCGAAAGCGAACTTTCCATGGCATTGCGGAAGGCATGTTCTTCGCGCAATGCAAGCTCCGCACTGAGCCGGCCCTGCACCTGACGATGCAACCGCCACCAGCTGTACAGCACAATCATTGCCAATACGATGACGCCGGCCACCAGCCCTTTCTGCACGATACCCGTAGGGCTTGAGTACGCCGTTACCTGCAGTGACAGACCATGGCCAGGTGGGTCAAAGTCGAGCTGGTAGCTGAGCCCTTCATCATCGGCGGTGACATGGGACTTGCTGGCGACCTCGTCGCCGCGCCAGTCGATGACGGCAAGCCGGTACTTGTTGGCGAACCACCAGGGAATCTGTGTGGAGAGCAGGCGGGGCAGCGCGATCAGGGCAGTAATTTCGTGGCCTTGGGCCTGCATCACGATAGCGATACGTCCATCCTTCCCCAGTACGTCGGAATAGGCTGCCTTGCCCGTGGCCAATGCCAGTTTGCGCACATCTTCGAGCCCAGTGGCCGGTAGGACTTCGCCGCGATGATAGACCTTGTCGGCACTGCGTATACGTACACCGACAATTGCCGAACTGGCCTCGCTGATCAGCCGGGCCCGTGCTTGGAATGTCGCGTCATCAAGATTGCCTTCCCGTGCAGCACTGAGCAGCGAGGTCAAGCGCTCTTCAGTCTGCTCGAACTGGAAATGCAGGTTCTGTTCTATCCAAAGTACGTCGCTGATCAACACAAGTCGGGCTTCTGCACGTTCACTGTAACGTAGGTAAGCCAACAGGCCGATGACGGAAACGACAAACAGAAGCAGGGTGAATCGCGGCAGCAGCCAAAGCTGCCGGTTGGCGGGGGAAGAAGGCGGCTTGGCTTGCATGGGTTTAATCGTAGAGCAGCAAGCGCGCTAACGCATTGTGGACAACCACAGGTGGGCTAGCCACAATTGGCTCTGGTACTGGGCTGGCGAAGAATAAAGTCAGCTCGACCATATTTATAAACAGGGGATTAACATGCAACGTCGTACCATGCTTGGGGCCGCCTTCGCGCTCGCACTTTCTGCCAATGCTGTTTTTGCAGCGGGCCCCATCGTGATCAAGTTCAGCCACGTAGTCGCCAACGATACGCCCAAAGGGAAAGCTGCGCTGTATTTCAAGAAGTTGGCGGAGGAGCGTACCCGGGGTGCGGTCAAAGTAGAGGTCTATCCGAACAGCCAGCTTTATAAGGACAAGGAAGAACTGGAAGCCTTGCAGCTTGGCGCGATCCAGATGCTGGCACCATCGCTGGCCAAGTTTGGCCCGCTGGGCGTGAAGGAGTTCGAGGCTTTCGACCTGCCTTTCATCTTTGATAACTACGAAGAACTACATAAGGTCACGCAGGGCCCGGTTGGCGTGAGCCTTCTGAAGAAGCTCGATAGCAAGGGCATCCTGGGTTTGGCCTATTGGGACAATGGCTTCAAACAGTTCAGCGCCAAAAAGCCTTTAAAGACACCTGCCGATTTCAAGGGCTTGAAGATGCGTATCCAGTCTTCCAAAGTCCTTGATGCCCAGATGCGGGCGTTAGGTTCGATTCCGCAGCAGATGGCATTCTCCGAGGTCTATCAGGCTCTGCAGACAGGTGTGGTGGATGGGACTGAGAACCCGGTGTCGAATTTTTATACCCAGAAGATGCACGAGGTGCAGCCTTATCTGATGCTGTCCAATCATGGTTATCTCGGTTATGCGGTGATTGTGAACAAGCCCTTCTGGGATGGTTTGCCTTCCACGGTGCGTACTCAACTTGAAAGCGCGATGAAAGACGCCACCAAGTACGCCAACGATATCGCCAAGAGCGAGAATGAAGTCGATACCGAAAACGTGAAGAAGTCGGGTAAGACGCAGGTGCTGCCACTGACTCCAATTGAGCGCGCGGGGCTTAAAAAGGCAATGGTGCCGGTACACGCCCAGATGGCGAGCCGTATTGGCAATGACCTGATCCAATCCATTTACAAAGAAACTGGCTTCAATCCCGCCAACTGATCCCTGGTTCATTCGATACACGCACACACGGTTTTGCCGAGTGTGCCGATGTCACGCGCCAGCAAAGTACCCAGGTCGGGGCAATAGGTGAACAACCCGATGTTGTTACGGCCATGAGTAGCGCGCGTTGCGGACGTTTATCTGGAAATCATTATGAAATATTTCGACTACCTGGAAGAGGCGTTTATTGCGCTTCTGATGGCAGCGGCGACCGTGATTATCTTCACTGCCGTGCTGCACCGTTATCTGTCGGGCTTTGCCATACCCGGACTGCAGGACTGGCTGCTCGGCATCAACCTTTCCTGGGTACAGGAGCTGTGTATCTATCTATTTGTCTGGATGGCCAAGTTTGGTGCTGCTTATGGTGTTCGCACCGGCATCCACGTCGGTGTGGATGTGCTGGTCAACCGACTGGATGAAAAGAACCGACGTATTTTCGTACTGATCGCACTGGGGGCCGGCATGTTGTTTACCGGTATCGTCGGCACGTTGGGGGCGAGTTTTGTCTGGCATATCGCCCATACCGATCAGACCTCGCCTGATCTCGAAGTACCGATCTGGATCGTCTACCTCGCTGTACCATTGGGTTCCTACCTGATGTGCTTCCGATTTGCCCAGGTGGCATGGCAGTTCATCCGTGGCGGCGAGCTGCCTCATCACGATCACGGCCACGTTGATGGCCTGGAAGAAGAAGGAGTACCGGCATGAGCCACGCTGCTGCAATTGTTCCCATCAAGCCCTTGTCGTTGAAATGGCCGCTGGGCATCGTCGCCGGTCTGGTCGCCGTCACCATGGTGGGTGGGCAGAAAGCCATGATTTTCTGCCTCTTGATCGCGTTGATGCTGACAGGCATGCCGATTTCGATCGCACTGGGGCTCTCGGTACTGACCTTTCTGTTTACCATGACGCAAGTGCCGATCGAATCGGTGGCGCTCAAACTGTTCACCGGTATTGAGAAGTTCGAGATCATGGCGATCCCGTTCTTTATTCTCGCCGGGAATTTTCTGACTCACGGTGGTGTGGCCCGTCGGATGATCGAATTTGCGACCAGCATGGTCGGACACTGGCATGGCGGGTTGGGTTTGGCTGGGGTGCTCGCCTGTGCCTTGTTCGCCGCGGTATCGGGTTCCAGCCCAGCTACCGTGGTTGCCATCGGCGCGATTATTTTGCCGGCGATGGTGAAGCAGGGCTTTCCCAAACAGTTCGGCGCAGGGGTGATCACCACGTCCGGTGCGCTGGGTATCCTCATTCCCCCGTCGATTGTGATGGTGATGTATTCAGTCGCCACCAATACCTCGGTTGGGGCTCTCTTCATGGCGGGGGTGATTCCGGGCTTGATGCTGGCGGTGCTGCTGGGATTCGTCGCCTGGTTCCGTGCCCGTAAGCACAACTATCCACGCATGCCTAAAGCCAGCTGGGCGCAGCGCTGGACGGCTTTCCGCCGCGCGGTGTGGGGACTGCTGCTGATCGTGGTGGTGATGGGGGGCATCTACTCCGGCATGTTTACCCCGACTGAGGCGGCGGCTGTCAGCGCGGTCTATGCCTTTATCGTGGCTGTGTTCATCTACAAGGACCTGCGCCTCAAGGATGTGCCCCGCATCTTGACCAGTTCGGCCGCCATGAGCGCCATGCTGCTCTACATCATCACCAATGCGGTGCTGTTCTCCTTCCTGATGGCGCACGAAAACATTCCGCAAGCCATGGGCGCCTGGCTGTTGGACATGGGTCTGGGCCCGATTGCCTTCCTGCTGGCGGTGAATATCCTGTTGCTGCTGGCTGGTAACGTGATGGAGCCTTCCAGCATTGTGCTGATCTTCGCGCCCATCCTGTTCCCCGTCGCCATGCAATTGGGCATCAACCCGGTGCATTTTGGCATCCTGATCGTGGTGAACATGGAAGTGGGCATGTGCCACCCACCGGTGGGCTTGAACCTTTATGTGGCGTCGGGCATCACCAAGATGGGCATCACCGAGCTGACCATTGCGGTATGGCCGTGGCTGTTGGCGATGTTGGGTTTCCTTGCACTGGTGACTTATGTGCCGGCGATTTCAACCTGGCTGCCGACTTACCTAGGCATGATGTAACGGTAAGTTGCGAGAGGCGGTAGATAGCGCTTTGGACTTGGAGCGGGCAGCGCAAGTGTGAATCTGTCGGGTTCGCCTAACACATAGCTTGATGTTGCTGAAAGTGTCGACTGTCCTTGCTGTTTACCGCAGTTCCATCCATGGGGTGCGCTGCCTACACTGGCACCTCGATTTTTTACGGGTACGCCCATGTCTGCTGCAACCCTTTACGCTTTGGCCGCCATTCTGATATGGAGTTCGCTTGCTCTGTTGTCTGTACGGTTGGGGCAGGTGCCGCCGTTTCTGTTGGTGGGGTTGGCGTTGTGTATAGGCGGGCTGTGTGGTCTTCCGCATTGGCGTGACTGGCGTGTGCCGGTAAAGACTTTGCTGCTGGGTTGTTATGGCCTGTTCGGTTATCACTTCTGTTTGTTCATGGCACTGCGTTACGCCCCCCCATTGGAAGCGAATCTGATCAACTACCTCTGGCCTTTGCTGATTGTGCTGTTGTCGCCGATTCTGCTTCCGCCCACCAAGCTTGAAGCCCGGCACTGGATTGGCGGCATGTTGGGTTTGTCGGGTTGTGTATTAGTTGTGCTAGGTAAGGGCGACTTATCACTAGAGGGGCAGCATGGGTTAGGTTATCTGCTTGCCGCAGTTGCCGCCTTCATGTGGTCGAGTTACTCCTTGCTGACGCGTCGTGTACCGCCTTTTCCAACCGGGGCGATCGGTGGATTTTGCCTCGCATCGGGATTATTGTCCTTGCTGGCGCATGTGGTGCTGGAGCCGGCATACACGCTTAGCACTGTGGAATGGGGTTGGCTGGCCTTGCTCGGCCTGGGGCCCATGGGCGCTTCGTTCTTCCTGTGGGATGCCGCGCTCAAGCGTGGCGATGCGAGAGCGATCGGTACGATGGCCTATCTGACGCCGCTGTTGTCGACAGCGTTGCTGGCTTTATTTGGTGCTGGCCAGTTTGCCTGGCAGGCTGCAGTAGCGTTGGTGTTGATTTTGGGCGGGGCTTGGTTAGGAAGAAGTCGTCAGGCTGTTTAGTGCTTGTGACAAACTCCTTTGGATGTAATTGTTCCGTCGAGCTGGCGATTAGGTTTTCTAAGAACCTGTTCAAAGTCTTTTCATCTAGCTCCAGACCGGCGATGCTTGCCCAATGAGAACCCCTTACCCCAGCGATATCAGTCGCGAACAATTCGAAGCCATCCGCCCTTTGCTGGAAAACGCCCGTAAAAAAACCAGTCCTCGCCGAGTCGACCTATACGACGTATTTTGTGCCGTCCTCTACCTACTCAAGAGTGGCTGCCAGTGGCGCATGTTGCCCAGCGAGTTTCCAAAGTGGCGTACCGTCCACGCCTACTTCAGCATCTGGAGTGAACCCCGTAAGGACGGTAGCCTGCTGACACAGGCATTAAAAAAATCAGGTTGGCGCGGCCCGTGTGAAACAGGGGCGCAACGACTCGCCGACGTTATTGATCGTGGACGCACAGAGTGTAAAGAATACGGATACAGCGGGACAGAAGGGCTATGACGCAGGCAAAAAGGTATCAGGGATCAAAAGACATATTGCTGTTGATACGCTGGGCTTGCCCCATGCGATTGCGGTAACGACGGCAGAGGTCACCGATCGAAGTGGTGCATTGGAAGCACTAAAAGGCAGCCATGCTGACTTGAGTCGCGTGTTGAGTGTGCTGGCAGATAGTGGTTATACGGGTCAGCCGTTTGCTCAGGGTGTGCAAGCTTGCGTGGGGGCGACAGTGCAAATAGCCAAGCGTAGTGAGCTGCATCGGTTTGCGGTGATGCCGAAGCGTTGGATAGTGGAGCGTTCTTTTGCGTGGTTGGAGAAGTGCCGTCGATTGTGGAAGAACTGTGAGCGCAAGCTCGATACCAGTTTGCAATTCATTCAGTTTGCCTTTCTGACTCTTCTTCTGCGGAGACTTTGAACAGGTTCTTAGAACCTGTTCACGATCTGTCGCGAGCAGCTGTCAGCAGGGCGCAGAGCAGCGCAGAAACCGGAATGTACTTTTGTACATGAGGATTTCGAGCAGCACATAAGCCCTGATCACAGTTGCGCAGTAAGATCAGGTTCTAATAACGCCGAACAAGAGCCTGTAAACGCCCATCCTTGCGCATAGCATCAAGCGCGGACTGCATATTGGTGATCATGGTCGGGTCGGATTTCGGGTTCAAGGCAAAGTAATAGCCGCCATCATCGGTGAATTTGAAGAGCTTTTTGACCGCGCCAGGCTCCATGCCGGCCAGCTTCAGGTTCCAGGCCATGCCAGCTTCGGTGTTGATCATGACATCCACCAGACCGGCGTTGAGCAGTTTTAGCACCCCTGCATCGGAGTTTTCGACGACAAGGGAGCTCGCTGGCACTTTGGCAGCCTGTAAATCAGTGGTCGACGCTTCGCCGCGTACGACGCCGATGCGAAAATGCGGTAGAGCAGCGACGCTGTCTGGTACGGCATCGACACCGCTGCGGGCATAGACCCAGGTAGCGCGGGGCAGTATAGGGCCCACCCAGGCGAAGGCTTTTTCGCGTTCGGCTTTGCGGGCTGTGGTGTAGACCAGTGTATTGGGTGTGCTCAGGGTAAGCGCATAACCCCTGGCCCAGGGCACCATATTGATAATGCAGTTCAATTTGGCGTCGGCGCAAACGGCACGCAGGATATCGGTGGCGATACCTTTTATTTCGCCACCTTCCGTGTAGTTGTAGGGAGCCCATTCCTCGGTATATGCGGTGAGATTCTCTGTGGCCCCCCAGACCAGCGGGATGAAGAGCAAAGCGAGTGATGCAAACCAGCAACGCTGTTGTCGCGGAATCATGGTGAAAAGCGCTTTCGTCGAAATGGCTGAGGTAACAAATGCCAGTAGATTCAGGCGTTGCTGGCATGACGCCTGAATTATTGCCAAATCCCGGCAAATTGCAGGCAAATCCACTGTCTTGTTCCCTACCTTTTGCGCGATTACGCATCAAAACCACACCACCGTCGTACTTCTAGCAGAGCTAGGCGAAATACTGAATTGGCTGTGCTTATGAGCTAGTCAAAGAGGCATTTTTTTGTACAACGCACCCGGTTAGCGGGAACCGGCCAGTGCCCGGGCGATGAAGTTGTGCGGTACTTGGGTGCGTGGCGCCCTGCCGCTGAACCAGCGGCGTACATCTTCGTCCACGGCGATGCCATGCATGAAGTTGTAAAGGGCTTTGTTCAGCGCTTCGCCCAGCACAGCATGGTCGACCCCGCTTGGATCGTGGAAACCGACATCATTCTTGGCAAATGTAATTTCAGGCAGGGGCTGTAGCGTGACACCGTATTCCTCGGGGTTTTGGCCGACTGGTGAGTGAACGGTACAGACAAAGCGGTGAAAGAATCCGGACTGGATACAACCTGCTTCGAAGAGCTGCCGTACGTATTCGAGTGCGTCGACTGTGTCTTGCACGGTCTGGGTGGGAAAGCCATACATCAGGTAGGCATGCACCAGGATGCCCGCTTCGGTGAAACCATGGGTTACCCGCGCCACCTGCTCGACAGAAACACCTTTTTTCATCAGTTTCAAGAGCCGGTCCGATGCGACTTCGAGCCCGCCTGAAATGGCGATGCAGCCACTGTCGGCCAGCAGTTGGCATAGCTCGGGTGTGAAGGATTTCTCAAAGCGGATATTGCCCCACCACGAAATCGATACATTCCGGCGTAGCAGCTCTTCCGCAAGTGCACGTAGCATCTTGGGTGGTGCGGCTTCATCGACAAAGTGAAAACCGGTCTGGCCGGTTTCGGCGATGATGGCTTCGATACGATCGACCAAGGTGGCAGCAGAAGCCGTCTCATAGCGCGAGATATAGTCGAGCGTTACATCGCAGAAGCTGCATTTCTTCCAGTAGCAGCCATGCGCTACGGTCAGCTTGTTCCAGCGGCCATCGCTCCACAACCGGTGCATGGGGTTGAGCATGTCGAGCAAGGACAGATACTGATCCAGTGGCAGACCATCCCAGGTAGGTGTTCCCCATTCCTCGAAGGGGATGTCGGCTTCCATGAAGTTGATGTAACGAACAGTGTGTGTATCGGTATCTCGTACGAAAGTACGTACCAGCCGTTGCTGTGATCGTTTGCCATCCAGGTGCTCAAGCAGCGCCAGAAGTGGCTTTTCGCCGGAGTCCAGGGTGATGTAGTCCACATAGTCGAACAGGCGCGGTTCTTTCAATTCGCGCAGTTCTGTATTCACAAAGCCACCACCCAGGCAGATAGCGATGTTTGGGTCGTATGATTTGATGCTCTGAGCAATCCGCAAGGCGGCATAGACGGCGCCAGGGAAGGGAACGGACAGCAGTACCACTTTGGGTTGGTGTCGTTTCAGTGCATCCAACGTCAGGGTATGTAATGTATCGTCGACCAGATTGCTGGGTGCAGCCAATGCTTCAGCCAGCGGGGCGAATGTTGGTTGTGCCTGCGCCAGTGACTCGGCATAGCGGACGAACTCAAAACGTGGGTCGATCGCATCACGCAGGACATCAGCGACGTCGTTCAGATACAAAGTTGCCAGATGACGTGCGCGGTCCTGCAGGCCGAGTGCACCAAATGCCCAGCCTAGTGGGTCGCCACCATCAGGGTCGTTAGGGTCGACATAGACATCTAGCGAATCGAAACGTGGCCCTTCCGGCAGGAAACGCCGCCCGCATATCCGGTGGGCCAAGGTCGAATCCTGCCCTTGCAGAAAAGCCACTGTGGGGCCGATGGTGCCGGCATAAAGATCGAAATGCTCAAAAAAGCCATGCACCAAGGCAGTACGGTCGCGTACCGGGATGGCTGCGATCACATCGCGTATCTGCGCCAGCCCTTGGGGCGAAAAAAGTGCAAGCACCAATGCCAGCGCCAAGTCCTCTTGTGCAGCATTGACACCGCGCGAGCGTAGAAAACCGGTGAGATAAGCCGTGGAAGGGTAGGGGGTATTGAGCTGCGTCATCGGCGGGATGATCGACAGCACATGCGAGGTTGTTTTCAGCATGCGCTATCCCCCGTTGCCTTTGCTTTGTTGCCTGGTTGCACCACAGCAAGACTTGCTTTGGGGCTGTATGGCCCAATACCCATCCACATCACGTTGCGACATCATCTAAACCAAGCCCATTGGCTAAAAGGGCCGTATTGTGCCAGCTGGCGTCGATAAGGTCTTGAGTTGCATGAAAAAAAGTGAAGTGCTTTGCAAGGAACGGGAAGCAAACTGGAGCGGTTGGCAAAAGATGGGAAAAACAGCGCTTAATTCTGTGCTTTTGGACGGATAACCCAATAGAACGAAAGCAAATATTGGCTTGTGTAATTGATCTATCGCGTGGTCTAGACTGGATTTTCCATCAACACAGCGAGTGTTGCCGTGACCCTGACAGTTTCACCAACCGAGTTGTTGAATCAAGTCCGTGAGTGCATCCAGAGCAAGCAATATAGTTCACGAACCGAGCAGGCTTATCTGCAATGGGTTCGACGATTCATGAATTTTCATAACGGGCGTTTGCCGCAGACCATGGGCAAACCGGAAATGAAGGCTTTCCTCAAGCATTTGGCTGTAGATGGGAATGCGTCTCCTGCCACTCAAAATGTCGCGTTGTCTGCTTTATTGTTTTTATATCGGGAAGTTCTGGGTCTGGATCTACCGTGGCTGGACGAGATATCTCGGGCTGAAAAACCTTTGCAGCTGCCTGTTGTGCTTACCGTGGCGGAAACAGTACGCCTCCTGGGGTTGGTGGATGGCACACCTGGGTTGATTTTGCGCTTGCTTTACGGCACCGGGATGCGGTTGATGGAGGGGTGTCGACTACGCGTTGCCGATCTGGATTTTACTCGTGGCGAAGTGTTGGTAAGAGACCGGCAAGGCGGGAAGGACAGGGTGACGTTGCTGCCCAATGCGTTGATCGCCCCTTTGCAGGATCAGTTGAGCAAAGCGGAGGCCGTACACCAGCAGGATCTGGCTGAAGGCTTTGGACTGGCATCGGTGCCGGATGCTGTGGCGCGCAAACTGCCGAACGCAGCGAAAGAATGGGAGTGGCAGTATGTATTCCCTGCGGGCGCCCGATCAGTTGATGCACGTAAAGGGACGGTTGTGCGGCACCATATAGACGAGCAGCAGGTCCAGCGTGCCATGCGGCGTGTAGTGCCACTGAGCGACGTGGGCAAACAGGCAACACCGCATACACTACGACACTCGTTCGCCATCCACTTATTGGAATCGGGTTATGACATTCGGACCGTACAGTCTTTGCTAGGGCACAAAGACCTGACGACAACGCAGGTCTATATGCTCTTGCTGAATCAAGGCGGAAAGGGGGTAGTTAGTCCGCTTGACCGGTTGATGTGAAGTGACAGTTCGTGAACAGGTTCTTAGGGTCTGTTGACGTTTTGACTTCGGTATATTGAAGAAGCGCAGCAAACCCGCAGAATTACGGTTCCTATACTAATCACCCTGCGGGTTTGCTATGCCCCGATTGATGCTCAGTGACGAGCTTTGGTCGAAGCTGGAGAAAATTCTGCTTCAGCAAACCATTTACCACAAGCCGTATCTGCGAATGACCGTTGAGGGAAT
>NZ_JBQXDJ010000019.1:0-68133 GCF_052601015.1 Chitinimonas violaceus
TGGGGCTATGCCGCCAAGGATTGGAAGACGGCCATGAACCAATTCGCTATTCTTTACGCGGATCGGTTTATTCGATCATCCGTGTGAATCTCAAACCCGCCTTGAACACGGAAATCCTGACACCCCCTTCGGTGTTTTCTTTAGAACTATTCAACGTTTGCTGCACATCAGCAATATGGCGTTACAAACACTCTCGGAATGTTCTTCTACCTTAAGTAAACGACGCTTCCTCAGCCATTTTCGCTTTGCCTTGCTCTAGTTCACGAGACTTTGGGCAAGCTCTTAGAATCTTTTTAAAAGAAATAGTCTGCGCTGGCAGATATAGTAGATATCTTGGTCTTCTCGAACTTAGCGTACTGATCAAATTCAGCACGCAATCCAAATTTCTTGGTCACTGCATAGCGTGCACCCACGCCAAATACCCCTTTGGTTTCCGTCTTTGAAAACTTTGGTGTAAAAATGGTTGGATCAATCTCATATTTAATGCTGGCCACACCTACCCGACCGTACATAGCAAACTCAGGACTAATAGGGAAGATACCCAACAAAGAAGCTTGAAATGCGCGAAAGTCAATATCCCGGTTTACTACGCCACTTGTATCCTTTATCGAACCCAAATAGCGCATACCCATTTCTATCGATGCATCCGGCCTGAACTGATACCCCGCAAACCACTGGGCATTATTCGCGTGCTTAGTGGGGATAGTATCGATTTTTACATAGGTACGTCCCATATCCAGTCCTGCATAAATACCCTCTGCAAAAACTGGTGCAGCAAAAATCCCGGCCATAGCCAGCATACAGACTTTTATCTTCATTTTCAGTCCCTTATTGGTTCTTCTATTTGAAATTGAGCAGCAAAATTGGGTAATCTAACCTGTAAGGATAGTTATCTTCCTTCGTTACCAAACAACCCGTTGAACCATAGAACACATTTAGCGCACTCACTAAATATTAAGAATATCAATCGCTATTTCAGTAGTAACCAATTTTCTCTTTTGACTCGTATAAGTCAACCATAGACACAGCAAATGGAGAGTGAATGGAAATAAAAAGACCTCATACGCCTACGCATATGAGGTCTTCTTGCTAAGCTAGCAAAACCTTAGTCCTGTTTATGATCCTATTGCACGGCCGCGATCAGCGCTTATATGTGCTGCTCGAAATTCTCATGTACAAATGTACAAATGTACAAATGTACAAATGTACAAATGTACATTCCTATTTCTGCACAGCTCTGCGCGAGGCTGCTAGCGACAGATCGTAAACGGATTCTTAGAAGTGGTAATCGCCCGCAACAGAGAAAGTAGAAACTTTGATGCCATCCACTTTGCCATATTGGTTGTACTCAGTGCGTAAACCAAACTGCTTGGTTACTGCATAACGGGCACCCAAACCCAACACTGACTTAGTCTTTGTTTCAGTATCTGTTTTTGAGAAATAGTAAGGGCCGCCATAGACACGAGTTGTAGTCTCGGCCTGC
Source organism: Chitinimonas violaceus (assembly GCF_052601015.1). Taxonomy (NCBI): domain Bacteria; kingdom Pseudomonadati; phylum Pseudomonadota; class Betaproteobacteria; order Neisseriales; family Chitinibacteraceae; genus Chitinimonas; species Chitinimonas violaceus. Next base: position 1,484 of record NZ_JBQXDJ010000019.1, read on the forward strand.
AACCTAGCCACGCCAACACGACCAAAAATGCTGATCTCGTTGTTCACAGGGTAAATACCCAGTGCCGAAGCTTGGATAGCGCGCATATCCACATCACTTGACATCACAGCATAGTTATCTTGCAGCGAACCCAAATAACGGATACCGACCTCTGCAGCAACATTAGGATTAAATTGATAGCCAGCAAACCATTGAGCGTTACTTGCTTTCCTGGAAACGTTTGCAGCCTTAACACTAGTACGACCCATGTCAAGACCCGCATATATACCTTCCGCAAAAGCTGGGGCAACAAGCACGGCAGCCGCAATCATTACAGCTATTTTCTTCATTATTCAGTCCTATACTTATCTTTACATGGCACATCGGCACTAGAAACCGATGTCAGCTATGAACTTCAAAGAACAGTGTGGCGATAACACCTTAATAGGCAGCCTCCACTAGTTCTCTACATATCCCCTCAAACAGAGGATCAATTAGCAGATCGCCCTGAAAGAGAATCGGCCAGTTTACAATTTAAGTCATGACATATCAATGCATGAAGCATGACTATGCTTCCAATAGTCCTTGAATTCTCCGCAAGATATAGCTGCTAATTCAAGCCATTATCGTTATCTAACGAAAATGGTTAGCTCCCAGTTTTGATCTGTAAGTAATAGCAATGAGAAAACCTCATATGCCGAAACATATGAGGTTTTCTAGCCCTGTAAAAAGCTAGAATCCTGCATGCCAACTTGCATGCACAACCTATCTTGCACTCTTATTACATAACAGAAAGCAAGATTTTAGGTTTGGATTTTAGAAGCTATAGTCACCACCAACGGTAAAGCTAGAGACTTTCACACCTTCAATTTTACCGAACTGACTGTATTCAGCCCGTACACCAAATTCTTTACTCACCGCATAGCGGGCACCTAAACCGAACATTGGCTTAGTCTTATTGAACGAATCTTGCCCAGCAATGCTCATTCCATTGCCGACGCCAGCGCCCGATACACTGATATTACCAGCAGTCTTTACATTTACCCTCGCCACTCCAACACGGCCATAAAGGCTAAACTCATCACTCACAGGCACAATTCCTACTACCGAAGCATGCAAGGCACGAGACTTAGCTGAGGCGTTTGCCGTGACTGTAGTACCTTGGTAAGTCTCAGAATCACTGTACTTTATCTTGCCCAAATCACGATAACCTGCTTCAACAGCAACATTCGGGTGGAATTGATAACCAGCAAACACACCAACGTTTGTTGCGTTACCTTTTATGTCAGCGTCTTCACTACTCTTCATTTTGGTACGACCAACTTCAGCACCGGCATAAAAGCCTTCAGCAAGAACAGGGGCAGCAAGTACACCGGCGATTACGAGTAAAGAGAATTGCTTTTTCATTACATATTCCATATGCATGGGTTTTAAAATCACTACACGGAAATCAATAAAGAATGTGTTACCTGCGTGTAGTGCAGGGAATCGGGTTTTCACAAGCGGCTAAATTTGGTCTGATAACTAAAAGTGCACAAACTGGAGAAAACACTCAATTTCGATGTTTGTCATTTTCACACAAACTAAGTTCAATATAATTATCGATCCATTGACTTATATGTTTAATAAATCCAAACAATCCATCAAACATAGCAATTGTTGATTATCAAAAATTTAAACAATAGCTTGCAAGCAAATGATTGGTTCTGGCTCACTGCTCACACGGCGTGAACACAGTAGTGAATTTGCTCACAAGCCCACAGTTACCAATCAATACTGTGGTCCACTGGGCTGGAAGTAGAAAAGCCGCCCAAATGGGCGGCTTTCTAAAGCATGGTCATTAACGCTCAACCCTGCAAACCAACCGCATCCTAGTTGGAGAAGAAATCCTTCACCTTATCCATCCAGGAATTGGCACGCGGATTGTGCTTTGCATCGTCTTCCATACTGATGTTTTCAAACTCACGCAGCAGTTCTTTTTGCCGGTCCGTCAGCTTGACCGGCGTCTCAACCACCACGTGACACATCAGGTCACCTGTAATCGCGCTACGTACGCCCTTGATGCCTTTGCCACGAAGCCGGAATACTGCGCCGGTTTGTGTTTCAGCAGGGATTTTCAATTTCACTGCGCCATCCAGTGTCGGGATCTCAATCTCACCACCAAGTGCTGCAATCGCGAAGCTGATAGGCATTTCGCAATGAAGATCGTTCCCTTCCCGCTCAAACACACCATGTTGCTTGAGATGGATCACCACATACAAATCGCCGGCAGGGCCACCATTAACGCCAGGTTCACCCTCGCCAGATAGACGAATACGATCGCCTTCATCCACACCGGCTGGAATCTTCACATTCAGCGTCTTGTTGGTCTTCACCCTGCCCTGACCATGACAAGCCCGGCAGGGTTCAGGAATCACCTTACCGCTACCATGACAGGTTGGACAGGTTTGCTGCAGGCTGAAGAAGCCTTGCTGCACGCGCACCTGACCATGACCACCACAGGTACCGCAGGTCTTGGCTTGGGTACCTGGCTTGGCGCCCGTTCCATGACAGGTATCGCATTCCTCATGAGTAGGAATCTTGATCTTGGTCTCGGTACCGCGCGCTGCTTCCTCAAGGCTGACCTCAAGGTTGTAGCGTAAATCGGAACCTCTGTAGACGTTGGAGCGACTACCGCCCCGTCCACCACCAAAGATGTCGCCAAAAATATCGCCAAACGCATCGGCAAATCCGCCACCACCAAAACCACCGCCCATACCGGCCTGCGGGTCCACCCCTGCATGACCGTACTGGTCATAGGCAGCCCGTTTCTGTGCATCAGAGAGAATCTCGTAGGCTTCTTTCGCCTCCTTGAATTTCTCCTCAGCATCCTTGCTGTCTGGGTTACGGTCCGGGTGATACTTCATCGCCAACTTGCGGTAGGACTTCTTGATTTCGTCCTCGTTGGCATCCCTGTTCACACCCAGGATCTCGTAAAAATCTTTCTTTGCCATGCTCATTCCTTACGGCAAAGGCGCAGTACCTGCCAGAATCCCTTCCAGCCTGCACTGCGCCTCATGGTCAAACGATATGATTACTTCTTCTCGTCTTTGACTTCAGTGTACTCGGCATCCATCACATTGCCGTCGTCCTGCTTGGCTTCACCACCGGGGGCAGCACTTGCAGCGCCAGCAGGACCTTGCTGGTCGGCATACATCTTTTCAGCCAGCTTATGCGATGCAGTCATCAACGCTTCGGACTTCGCGTCGATCGCAGCCTTGTCGTCACTGGTAACCACACCTTCAGCTTCGGTCAGAGCCGATTCAATAGCGGTCTTCTCTTCAGCAGTGATCTTGTCACCGTATTCGGTCAGCGACTTCTTCACCGAATGGATCAAACCTTCCAGCTGATTACGCGCACCCACCAGCTCCGTCAGCTTTTTATCTTCCTCAGCATTGGCTTCGGCATCCTTCACCATGCGTTGAATTTCTTCCTCGCTCAAGCCCGAATTGGCCTTGATGGTAATGTTGTTCGCTTTGCCTGTTGCCTTGTCCTTGGCCGACACATGCAGAATGCCGTTGGCGTCGATATTGAACTCAACCTCGATCTGTGGCGTACCCCGGGTAGCTGCGGGAATACCTTCCAGATTGAACTGACCAAGCGACTTATTGGCGGAAGCGCGCTCACGTTCGCCCTGCAGCACGTGAATAGTCACTGCATTCTGATTATCTTCCGCAGTCGAGAACACCTGGGATGCCTTGGTTGGAATCGTTGTGTTCTTCTGAATCAGCTTCGTCATCACACCACCAAGGGTTTCAATACCCAGGCTCAGCGGTGATACATCAAGCAGCAGCACGTCCTTGCGGTCACCAGCCAAGACCGAACCCTGAATGGCAGCACCCACAGCCACGGCTTCGTCCGGGTTCACATCACGGCGGGCTTCCTTGCCGAAGAACTCCTTCACCTTTTCCATCACCTTAGGCATACGGGTCTGACCACCCACCAGGATGACGTCATCGATGTCACTGATCTTAAGACCAGCATCCTTCAAGGCAATACGGCATGGCTCGATCGAACGCTCGACCAGATCTTCCACCAGGCTCTCGAACTTGGCTCGGGTAATCTTCATGGCCAAGTGTTTGGGCCCTGTCGCATCCATCGTCACATAGGGCAGGTTGATTTCAGTCTGTGTCGTACTGGAAAGCTCGATCTTGGCCTTTTCAGCGGCTTCCTTAAGGCGCTGCAAGGCCATCACATCGTTCTTAAGATCAATGCCTTGTTCTTTCTTGAACTCGGTCACGATGTAATCGATCAGGCGCTGGTCAAAGTCTTCACCGCCCAGGAAAGTGTCACCGTTGGTGGCCAACACTTCAAACTGCTTGTCACCATCGACATCTGCAATTTCGATGATGGAGATATCGAAAGTACCGCCGCCTAAGTCATATACCGCAATCTTGGCGTCGCCCTTCTCCATCTTGTCCATGCCGAAAGCCAAAGCAGCAGCAGTCGGTTCATTGATGATGCGCTTCACTTCCAGACCAGCGATACGGCCGGCATCCTTGGTGGCTTGACGTTGGCTGTCATTGAAGTAAGCCGGTACGGTAATCACCGCTTCGGTCACTTCCTCGCCAAGATAATCCTCAGCGGTCTTCTTCATCTTGCGCAGTACTTCTGCGCTGATTTGCGGCGGCGCCATTTTCTTGCCGCGCACTTCCACCCATGCATCGCCGTTGTCGGCCTTGGCAATGGTGTAAGGCATCAGGCTGATGTCTTTTTGCACTTCCTTCTCGTCAAACTTACGGCCGATCAGGCGCTTCACCGCGTACAGGGTGTTCTTCGGGTTGGTCACGGCCTGACGCTTGGCTGGCGCACCAACCAGAATCTCGTCGTCGTTGGTGTAACCGATGATGGAAGGCGTAGTACGCGCACCTTCCGAGTTCTCGATTACCTTGACGCTTCCACCTTCCAGAACGGCCACACAGCTATTGGTTGTGCCGAGGTCGATACCGATGATCTTTGCCATTTTGATGGTCCTTAAAGTTCGGAGCGCCGGCTTGGCCGGCTCAAAAATATAAGAAATTAGATTAGTCTGGTTATCCGCTTCTCTGCCGAGCAACACTGCCCACTATCGGGCAGAACAACACAGAGCAAGCGGCGTAAATAACCTTGATACTTAAATGGGGATGCGCTTAAAGGCTTTCAAGGCCCGTCGCATTCAGCCCTCTGACTTGGGTTTGGCCACAATCACCATGGCAGGGCGCAATACCCGGTCGGCCAACAGGTAGCCCTTTTGCATCACGCTGACCACGGCATTGGCTTCCTGCTCGGCTTCCACGGCACTCATGGCCTGGTGCTTGTGCGGGTCGAGCCTTTCACCGGCTTGTGGATCGATATCCTTGATCTGGAACTTGTCGAAAGCACCCACCAGATTGCGCAGCGTCATTTCTACGCCCATCTTGATGTTTTCGACGGAAGAGTTGTCCTTCAACGCCATTTCCAAGCAGTCTTTGACGACCAATAATTCACCGGCAAACTTGCCTACGGAATATTTGTGCGCTGCCGCAACGTCGTCTGCAGCCCGGCGGCGGATGTTCTCACCTTCAGCCTTGGCGTATAAGAGCGCCGTCTGCAGCTCTGCCACCTTTGCTTCCAAGGCAGCAACCTGGGCTTCCAGACTTTCTGCGGCCACGGCTTCTGTCAGCTCTCCGACCTCGTTCTGTACATCGGCAGCTTGCTCAAACGATTGATCTTGCGGGTTTTCTGCCTGGTTCTCGTGTTGCATGAAACTATCTCCTGATGCGATAGCCCACAAGATGGTGATGGTTATTCGCTTTTCAAGCCCCCAGATGTTTCATCGAAATCAAGCCTCGAATCAGCATGTTGTTGCAATTTCGTATAAATCATACGCTCGTTTGAATTTTTTGGTGCAATGCACATGAAACTACATATAATCAACTACACAACTTCTAAATTTCCTCACTGGCGCCAATCCTTAGCCAGATTAGGAATCGTCGCCCCAAGCACTATCCAGCGAGGGCGCAAGTCAGCGAATCCGCTGCCGCTCCCAAGCTAAACCCCATATCGTAATTCGCGTACCCCTGGCCACGCCCAAGGTACGCCTCACGTGTAACGAGGTAAGAGATATGTCGACCCGCGAACAACGCATCGCCGCTATTCAACATGACTGGGATACCAACCCGCGCTGGAAGGGCATAAAACGTGGCTATACCGCAGCCGACGTCGAGCGCTTACGCGGCTCCGTTCAGAACGAATACAGCCTTGCCCGTCGTGGCGCCGAGAAGCTGTGGGGCCTCGTCAACAACGAGCCCTATGTCAATTGTCTGGGTGCACTAACTGGTGGCCAGGCCATGCAGCAGGTCAAAGCCGGTATCAAGGCGATTTATCTATCCGGCTGGCAGGTCGCTGCAGACAACAACGAATACGCAGCCATGTATCCGGACCAGTCGCTATACCCCGTGGACTCGGTACCCAAGGTGGTGGAACGCATCAACAATGCCTTCACACGGGCCGATGAAATTCAGCATTCCAAGGGCGTCGAGCGCGGCGAGAAGGATTTCATCGATTACTTCGCACCGATTGTGGCCGATGCCGAGGCAGGCTTCGGTGGCGTGCTGAACGCTTACGAGCTGATGAAAGCCATGATCCGCGCTGGTGCAGGCGGCGTGCACTTCGAAGACCAGCTGGCTTCCGTTAAAAAATGCGGCCATATGGGTGGCAAGGTGTTGGTGCCAACCCAGGAAGCCGTACAAAAGCTGATTGCCGCCCGTATGGCAGCCGATGTGTATGGTGTACCTACCCTCGTGATCGCCCGTACCGACGCTGAAGCCGCAGACCTCTTGACCAGCGACTACGACGAGAACGACAAACCCTTCCTGACTGGCGAACGTACTGCCGAGGGCTTCTACAAAACCAAGAAGGGTATCGAGCAAGCCATCAGCCGCGCCGTAGCCTATGCCGACTATGCCGATCTGGTGTGGTGCGAAACTGGCACGCCGGACCTGGAATTTGCCCGCAAATTCGCAGAGGCGGTGCATTCAAAACACCCCGGCAAACTGCTCGCTTACAACTGCTCGCCTTCATTCAACTGGAAGAAAAACCTCGACGACGCCACCATCGCCAAATTCCAACGCGAACTGGGTGCAATGGGTTACAAGTATCAGTTCATCACTTTGGCTGGTATTCATTCCATGTGGTACAACATGTACGATCTGTCCAAAGACTACGTTGCACGCGGTATGTCGGCTTATGTCGAGAAGGTGCAGGAACCGGAATTCGCAGCCCGTGACCGCGGCTATAGCTTCGTATCGCATCAGCAAGAGGTGGGTACTGGTTACTTTGACGAAGTCACTACGGTTATCCAGGGCGGCAAATCCTCGGTGACCGCGCTGACGGGCTCCACAGAAGAGGAACAATTCCATTGATCCAGTAGCAGTGAGGAAAATGAGGCAGCCTTCGCGACCGGAAAAGCCGGCCAAGAATGGTCTGCAGTGATTTGAATTCGGTGTCCTCCGTGATTCAGCACTACTCACCCAACTCGCTATTACCTGTCAATGAAATGAAACAACGCCGCCCCAGCTCGAATGAGTTCGGGCGGCGTTTTATTTCTTCGTATACATATGAGTCTAGCCAGCACTACATCGGACTAGTCACGCTACGGAACTTTCCACCATGACCGCACGTATCCAACATGGCCGCCTCGCTATCGACAGCGCGCTATACCAATTCGTCAACCAGGAAGCGATTCCAGGCACAGATGTCGACGCCACTGCTTTTTGGGACAGCTTCGAACAGATCGTCGCAGACCTGACCCCAACCAATATCGCACTCTTGCAAAAACGCGATGCGTTGCAGGCCAAGATTGATGCGTGGCACCAAGCCAACCGTAGTTTCGATCCGGCCGCCTACAAAGCTTTCCTGACCGAGATCGGCTATCTGCTACCCGAGGGGCCCGACTTCTCCATTACCACCGAGAATGTGGATGCAGAAATCGCCACGCTTGCGGGGCCTCAGCTGGTTGTGCCGGTAAAAAATGCACGCTATGCCTTGAATGCCGCCAATGCGCGTTGGGGCTCGTTGTATGACGCACTCTACGGTACCGATGCAATCCCCGAGACTACCGGCGCAGAAAAAGGCAGCGGAGGGTACAACCCGGTACGAGGCGCCAAGGTCGTAGCATTCGGCCGCGGATTCCTTAACGACACCTTCCCGCTGGCAACCGGTTCACATACCGACGTCACCCATTACACCGTTGCCAATGGGCAACTGGCTGTTACCTTGAAAGGTGGGGAAACCACAGCACTCGCCACACCCAGCCTGTTCGTTGGTTACGCAGGGGCAGAGACCGCGCCAACCAGCATACTCCTTAAACATAATGGCCTGCATGTCGAGATCCAGATCGACGCCACGCATATAGTGGGGCGGACTGATCCAGCACATGTGAAAGACATCTGCCTCGAAGCTGCCGTCACCACCATTCAGGACTGCGAAGATTCGATCGCCGCGGTCGATGCCGAGGACAAGGTGGAGGTCTACCGCAATTGGCTCGGCCTCATGCTGGGCACGCTGCAGGATACTTTCGAGAAAGGTGGTAAGAAAGTTACCCGGCTAATGCATGCCGACCGCGTCTTTACCGCAGCAAAGGGTGGTGAATTGAAGCTGCATGGCCGCTCGTTGATGCTGCTGCGTAATGTCGGCCACCTGATGACCAATCCAGCCATCCAGTTCGAAGGAAAGGATGTGTTTGAAGGCATCATGGATGCGGCCATCACCGCGCTGGTTGCCAAGCATGACATCCTGGGCCGGGGTGAGCTGCGTAACAGTCGTACCGGGTCGATGTATATCGTCAAACCCAAAATGCATGGCCCCGAGGAGGTCGCCTTCGCCGTCGACTTGCTCGCTCGGGTAGAAACTGCCATCGGCCTGCCACGTAACACGCTCAAGATCGGCATCATGGATGAAGAGCGCCGTACCACCGTCAACCTGAAGGAATGCATCCGTCAGGCGAGTGAACGCACCATTTTCATCAATACCGGCTTTATGGACCGCACAGGTGACGAAATCCATACCTCGATGGAAGCGGGGCCCGTAGTGCGTAAAGAGGCGATGAAGCAGGAAAAATGGATTACCGCCTATGAAAACTGGAATGTGGATGTAGGCCTGCTATGCGGCCTTAAGGGTAAGGCGCAAATCGGCAAAGGCATGTGGCCCAAACCCGATTTGATGGCTGAAATGTTGGCCAGCAAAATCAGCCATCCCAATGCTGGCGCCAACTGCGCCTGGGTCCCCTCACCCACCGGCGCAGTACTACACGCCCTGCACTACCACAAAGTATATGTGGCCCAGCGCCAGGACGAATTGAAGTCACGCCAGCGTGCTGCGCTGGATAATATCCTGGCTATTCCCCTGGCACCCAAAACCGATTGGACACCCGGGGAAATCGCTGCCGAACTGGAAAACAACTGCCAAGGCATATTGGGCTATGTAGTGCGCTGGGTAGATCAGGGAGTAGGTTGTTCCAAAGTACCGGACATCCACAACGTGGGCCTGATGGAGGACCGCGCGACATTGCGAATTTCCAGTCAGCATGTGGCCAACTGGCTGCGCCATGGCATCATCACTCGTGAACAGGTACAGGATGTCATGCAGCGTATGGCCAAAGTGGTCGACCATCAAAACGTACACGACCCACTCTATACCCCGATGGCTGCCGATTTTTCCACGAATGTTGCTTTTCAAGCTGCTTGTGAGCTGATTTTCGATGGCACAAAGCAACCAAATGGCTACACCGAACCTATCCTGCATCGCAGTCGGCTAGCGGCAAAAGCAGCTTCAAAACGGTAGTTGAACAGCCAGAAAATACATACCGGACAAATACCCCATTAGTCAGCACCCACCTGACATTTAACTATTGCCAAGCCCTCGCAAACGCGAGGGCTTTTTATTTGCCGCGACGCATTTCCAGCCAACAATTTGCCAACGTAATAGTTACACAACAATTGATTATCAAGGTGGCATTCCCCAATACAGTCATCTCTAATGAAGCTTTAGCGTTACCACTGTCTGTAATGATTACTAATATGGACTGAGTGACGCCACGGAAGGTGGCGCGTCGACATACGCCAAGAAAAGAAAGAGTCACACCATGCTCATATCCATGTGGAAGAAACTTGCCCTCGTCGGCCTCACCGCTACTGCTTTGGTAGCAACGGCAGCCGAAAAACCCAATGTTGTGATTGTTGCTACCGGTGGAACTATCGCCGGTGCTGGTGCCAGCACTGCCAACAGTGCGGTCTACCAGTCGGCAAAGGTAAAGGTCGATCAGTTGATCGTTGCGGTACCTGAATTGACCAATGTGGCCAATGTACGCGGCGAACAGATCTTCGCGATTGGCTCGGAAAGTTTCACCAATGACCGCCTGCTGGAGCTGGGGAAGCGGATCTCGGCGTTGTCCAAACAAGCCGATGTGGACGGCATTGTCATCACCCATGGTACCGATACACTCGAGGAAACTGCGTACTTTCTGAACCTGACCGTTCATACCGATAAGCCCATCGTAGTCGTCGGCTCTATGCGGCCAAGCACTGCTATGTCGGCCGATGGCGTACTCAACCTCTACGATGCGGTTGTCGTTGCAGGCAGCCCCGATGCCAAAGGCAAGGGTGTTCTTGTAACCATGAATGACCAGATCGACAGTGGCCGCGACATCACCAAAGCCGTCAACATCAAGACCAGTGCCTTTTCCAGTCAGTGGGGACCATTGGGCATGGTCGTGGAAGGCAAGAACTATTGGTTCCGTGCACCTGTGAAACGCCACACCACGCAAAGCGAATTTGATATCGACAAGATCAACCAGCTCGCACCGGTAGAAATTGTCTACGCCTACGGCAATGTTCCGCCCACACTTTATGAGGCTGCAGCCGCAGGCGGCGCAAAAGCCATCATCCATGCTGGAGTGGGGAACGGTGGCATGGGTAAATGGCTGGTTCCCACACTGCAAAATATCCGCCAACAGGGTGTGCAGATCATCCGCGCTGCCCGCGTGCCCAACGGTATCGTGATACGCAATGCCGACCAGCCTGACGACAAGTACGACTGGGTGGTTGCACATGACCTGAACCCACAGAAAGCCCGCATTCTGGCTTCGATTGCGCTTACACAGACCAATAGCAGTCAGGAACTACAACGTATTTTCTGGGAATACTAAGCAGACGACACAACACGGAACTCCCTGTCATGGCGTCACTATAAGAGTCTGTTCTAAGAACCTGTTCAAGATCAGTCGCGAGCAGCTATCAGCAGGGCAGCGCAGAAACCGGAATGTTTGGGTATATGAGGACTTCGAGCAGCACATAAGCTCTGATCACAGCTACACAGCAAGCTCTTGTAACAGATTCCAAGGTCGTAAACAGTAACAGGTTATATTTTCCACCCCCCGTTTAACGGGGGTTTTTTATTGCATCACGTAGTGATGCAAACAATCGCTTTGATTGCATCCACACCATACACAAAAAAATAATCAGTGCGAATTTCCCCAATACAGGTTTACCCCAACATCCCATTAGGGTAATCGAGCTATCCGTATGGCGAGTGTGTGCTCAGAACTCAAGCTACACATCCATCCTGATCACCGCTGCGAAGATTGTGCGTAAGTTCCAAAACAACCCGCACCGATGCGCTTAGAACCTGTTTACGATCTGTCGCGAGCAGCCGTCAGCAGGGTGAAGCGCAGAAACTGGAATGTACTTGGGTACATGAGGCTTTCGAGCAGCATATGAGCCCTGATCACGGCTGCGCAGTAGGATCGTAAACAGGTTCTTACAGCAATAAGTGCAGGCCCAGTATTGCCGCCAAGACGGTACGCCTACTTAATAAATCAAGGAAGAGACACACTATGTTTACCCCGCTTTGGAAGAAGCTCGCCCTTATCAGCCTTACAGCTACTGCTTTAACAACAGTTGCCGCCGAAAAACCAAATGTCGTCATCCTGGCAACCGGTGGCACGATTGCAGGCGCAGGTGCAACAACCGCCAACAGTGCAAGCTACCAAGCTGCCAAAGTACCAGTCGACAAACTCATCCTGAGCGTGCCGGAATTGGCCAATGTAGCCAACGTTAAAGGCGAACAGGCTTTCCAGATCGCTTCAGAAAGCTTTACGAATGACCGGCTATTAGAGCTGGGAAAACGCGTGTCTGCCTTGTCCAAGCAAGCCGATGTAGATGGCATCGTTATCACCCACGGTACCGACACGCTGGAAGAAACCGCCTACTTCCTGAACCTGACTGTCCATACCGATAAACCTATCGTGGTGGTCGGCTCGATGCGACCAGGCACAGCTATGTCGGCCGACGGCACACTCAACCTGTATAACGCCGTCGTTGTCGCAGGCAGCCCAGATGCCAAAGGCAAGGGGGTACTGGTGACCATGAACGATCAAATCGACAGCGGCCGCGATGTCACCAAGTCCATCAATATCAAGACCAATGCTTTCTCCAGTCAATGGGGGTCCCTAGGTATGGTCGTGGAAGGCAAGAATTACTGGTTCCGTGCGCCAGTAAAGCGCCACACCATGCAAAGCGAGTTTGATATCGACAAGATCAACCAACTCGCGCTCGTTGAAATTGTCTACTCCTATGGCAACGTGCCCGCTTCCATGTACGAAGCCGCAGCGGCAAATGGCGCCAAAGCAGTCATTCATGCGGGAACAGGTAACGGGTCAGTAGCCGACCGGATCGTGCCCACACTGCAAAAACTTCGTAAAGAGGGGTTGCAGATTGTCCGCTCCGCTCGCGTACCTGCAGGCTTCGTACTGCGCAACGCAGAGCAACCGGATGACAAGTATGACTGGGTAGTGGCGCATGACTTGAATCCACAAAAAGCAAAGATCCTGGCTTCAGTTGCGTTAAGTCAGCCTAGCAACAGCAAAGAGCTGCAACGCATTTTCTGGGAATACTGAGCAGTCAGCCCTCTGGCAGAGTCGGAGTAAGAACCCGTTCAAAGAAGCATGACGACAGGAAGGCGTTTACATAAATAAATGCCTTCCCATCGATGTACAGTCCTTGCATGCAAGCCAGCCCAACGCAAGCCGTATTAATTACACCGCATCACAGAACTGCAAAAGCGTTGCTGCTTTGATGCATAATCCCGCCCCAGCTGGCCATCTGGCTCAGCTCACAAAATATAAAAATACATTCATTACTTAGTAAGAAGGCCGGGCCCTCTTAAGTTTTTGTTGCTGCAGATTTCCATGCCGTCCGCGGCAGAACCCATTAACAATACTGTATTGCGTATCTCATTCAGCGGCACACAATCCTCCCAAGAGAGAGGGAGTCGCTAGCGCAGCACTGAGCGCCAAGTATTCTGTACCCATATGTAGAAACGTCTATTTAATACTTCGTTCTGCAACACGGTACAGGCATTGATGGTATGGATTCTGAAATACGCGCACAGCACTGACTTCAGCAGGCATCTGGTCCATCGCAACACTCGAGGAAAGTGTCGTGAAACAGTTGTTCGCCATATTCGTTCCCAAGACGGCCCGTACCAAAATTCTTTGGATGTTTCTTGGGATCAATTTACTCACTACTGCCGCCTATACGCTGTATATCTGGGATCTCAAATCGACAGGGGTGCGCGAGGAAATCGATGCCCGGCTTGTCGATGGGGTGAGTGCGGCGCCCAAAATGATAGGTGCAACCTATCTGCAGCGTGCCACGAATCCCGATGCCGTCAAGCCGGATGACTATTTGGCATTGGTGAGACTCCTGAACGACTATTGCAGGCAAACCGGCTTACGTTACCTCTATGTGTTCACCGAGGCGCAACACAAGCTGGTTTATGTGGCAGACGCAGCGAATGAAGCCGAAATTTCAGCCAAGAACTTCGGCCATTTCTTTCAGCTCTATGAGGCAGCCCGCCATCCCGCCATTCTGGATACCTTGAATACTGGCAAGACCCATTTTGCAGAGTATCGCGATCGATTCGGCTATTTCCGGTCACTGTTCCAACGTCTTGAGGTCAGTCCTGGTGTACGTATGGTGGTAGGTGCGGATATCGAAATCAGCTATGTGCAGACTGAACTGCACAAGGCCTTACAGCAATCATTGGGAATCGGCGCCATCATTTTCGTCTTGGGCTTACTGGGTAGTATCTGGCTGGCGCGTATCCTCTCGCGACCAGTTTCGCGGTTAGCCGACGCAGTAGACCTAGTCGCACAGGGTAACTATCAAGCAACCGTACCTGTGAATGGCAGAGATGAATTTGCCCGTTTGGCACATGCCTTCAATGCCATGAATACCGCCGTAGCAGAACGGGAAAAAGTTAATGCCCATTTGCTGAACGAACTGGAGCGTAATGAAGAAGCACTCGAAGCACGGGTACGCAGCCGGACACAGGAATTGGCAGAATTGAACGCCATGTTGCTGGCACACGAGCGCGAGTTGAACACAGCCCGCAACCAAGCCGCACAGGCGTCACAAATGAAATCGCTGTTCTTGGCCAATGTGAGTCATGAAATCCGTACTCCAATGAATGGGATCCTGGGCATGACCCACCTTTCGCTTCAAACTGCGCCACCGCCCAAACTGCGGGACTATTTGCAGAAAATCCAGCGTTCCAGCAAGCATCTGCTGGCTATCATCAACGACATCCTGGATTTTTCAAAAGCTGAAATGGGTCAATTGAAACTGGATTCTGTGGTTTTTGACGTGTCTAGCGTACTCGATAATCTGGCGGACATGCTTGCAGAGCCATGCCGACAAAAAGACCTTTCCCTCCAAATTCATGTCGACCCCTACCTTCCCAGTCAGCTGGTGGGTGATGCATTACGACTGAGCCAGATTCTGGTCAACTTTGCCAATAATGCGGTCAAGTTCACAGACCATGGGCAGATCGTGCTGCGTGTGAATGTTCAGTCACAAACCAGTACCTCTGTACTTGCCTATTTTGAGATCGAAGACAGCGGCATCGGCATGACCACGGTGCAGCAGACTCAACTATTCCAGTCATTCCAGCAAGCCGATGCCAGCACTACGCGCCGATATGGTGGTACCGGCTTAGGTTTGGCGATTGCCAAGAAGCTGGCGGGTTTGATGGGTGGAGAGGTTGGTGTACGCAGCACCCCCGGGATGGGCAGCACCTTCTGGTTCACCGCCCGCTTTGGTCGGGTTCTGGCCAAACCTGGCACCAGTAATAAAGTCGATCCTTACACAACTCTCGACCTGCAAGGCATATATGGCGCCAGGGTGCTGCTCGTGGACGACAATGAGATGAATCAGGAAATCGGCAGCCATCTGCTTCGCCAAGTCGGCATCAAAGTAGATTTGGCCAACGATGGAGAAATGGCGCTGGAGATGGTCAAACAAGGTGACTATGACCTTGTTTTGATGGACCTGCAGATGCCGGTAATGGACGGTTTGACCGCCACGCGACTGATCCGTACCCAACCGCGCTTTGCCAAGTTGCCCATCATCGCGGTGACTGCCAATACCAAATCAGGAAACCAGCACCTTTATACAGAGGCAGGCATCAGCGACCACCTCGCCAAACCTATTGAACCAGAGGAATTATTTCAGCTGCTATTGCGCTGGATACCCACGCATACCGAATATGCGAACTAGACGCACCCTTTCTCATAACAAGCATTCCAAGGCTGTTTTTAACGCCGTATTGCTGGCGCGGAGCAGACTTTGAGCAAGCTCTTAGAACCTGTCTAAAGTCTCGCGAGCTAGAGCAAGACAAGGCGGAAACAGCTGAGGAAACGGAGTTTACGAATGGTAAATGAGCATTCCGAGGATGTTTTCAACGCCGTATCGCTGACGCACAGCAGACTTTAGACAGGTTCTTAGGATTTGGGCTTAAAGCGCTTTAGTAAAGGTGTCCCAATACTGACCACCAATAGCACCAGACCACCCGCAATAATGCCGATCAGTGCATCAAGCACAGTTGGCACGATTGCAGCCAACACGCCACCCAGTACCGGCAAGTCAGCGAGCCCCGCAGCAAGGTGCTCAATGCCATGATGCAGCATAGGGACACCGTGACTGAGAATGCCGCCCCCCACCATGAACATGGCTGCAGTCCCCACTACTGACAACGTCTTCATCAAATAAGGGGCGCCCGACACAAGGGCCCGTCCTAATGCCTGAGCTCCTGCACCATTGCGCTGGCTAAGGTAGAGGCCGGCATCATCAAGCTTCACAATACCGGCGACCAAACCATACACCCCGATGGTCATAATTAACGCAATCCCGATCAACACAGTAACCTGCTGCATAAAACTAGCCGCAGCCACGGTACCGAGCGAAATTACGATGATCTCGGCGGATAAGATGAAGTCTGTCCGCACCGCACCTTTGATTTTCTCCTGCTCGAACGCCACCAAATCAACTTCAGGATTCGCCAAAGCTTGAAGGTGATCGTTGTGATGAGCAGCATCCTCTTCCTTGCTATGCAGAAACTTATGCGCCAGCTTCTCGAAGCCCTCGAAGCACAGAAAAGCACCGCCCAACATCAACAGCGGCGTAATCGCCCAAGGAATCAACGCGCTGATCGCCAGTGCAGCGGGCACCAAGATCGCCTTGTTCTTCATGGACCCTTTTGCCACGGCCCACACGACCGGCAATTCACGATCAGCCTTCACACCCGCAACTTGCTGCGCGTTCAACGCCAAATCATCGCCTAGCACCCCGGCAGTTTTTTTGGCTGCAACCTTCGTCATGACGGCAACGTCATCAAGAATGGTTGCAATGTCATCAATCAGCGTTAACAAACTACTGCCAGCCACGACGGTTTCCTTAAAATCGAAAGAGATATTGTGATGAATCTAGAGCTGATCTTCTAGCATGAAGTCCCTCTAAACAAAACTGGACTATCCAGTCAGTTAAAATAATAGCGGCACCCATGTGGATGCCGCCTAAGTTACTTGTCTCGAATCGCTCAAGCTTACCCGTTGCAGCGGTTATTCACTCCACCACCTGCACACCGCAACAAACCGGATACCTCATACAACCCCAGAAAGGCTCACCCACGTTAGCGCCCTTATTGGCAATACGTTGCACCATATCACCACCGCAGCCAGGGCATGGGGGAGCATTCTCATTGGATGCATCAGCCAACACCAATTGGGAAGGAAGGGTAATACCGTGTAAAAGCTTACGCAGCGCCCTGCCATCAATCAAGGTGATTGCATGATCGTGGGCAAAGCGATCAGCGTTGCTGGAATAGACACCAGCGCTTATCACAAAACCACCCTGTATACCTTCTGCGACCATTGCCCAGTGCAATTCACGCACTGTCGAAACACCAACCTTATTGTCGCGCCAAGCAGTGGACTGCGCCAAATAACGACGCCCCTGTTTTTCAAGCAGCAACTCCGACCCCGTTTGAACAAGTGTTACCTTGTAACCACGCCGCTTGAAAGCCTCAATCAACAGTGCATTGAATTGTGATCGATTCATACCATCCAGCAAACGACGCTGGTGATGGCTAACAACTTTGCGTTGACGCCGCACAAATAGTGTTGCACCCGCCAATAAAAGACAAATTGCGGGCACAAGGTAGTAACTCACTTCAATGATATCAAGCAACAGCTCTAGTGTTTCAGCCTCTACGTAACGCTTGAAAACCGAACTGACCATATCGCTGTTAGCAATCGGGCCAAATACCAAACACCATATGCCACCCAGCAGCACAAAAAACCACCATGGCAACCTCAGCAGCCGCCCGAAGAGGCCACTCAATCGTTTACTTCGCCTGCGCTCCACCAGACGTTCTCCCGTTGTAAATAGCTATCCTGCCAAAGCACTATTTATGCCAAAAACTGGGGACTATATGCCGAGCATTTCCTTGCTGCCAAGCGGCGATACGCTTGTTTCCACGCTTCAGCTGAACATGTGCTGTGGATAATCGCCTTATGCTCCTCAGCTACCTCTCTGCACAAATCCGATAGTGATGATTTAAAAAAGAAAAACGCCAAATGATGATATGCATTTGGCGTTTACTCAGAATTCCCCGTTTGTCGTATACAGACAACCAAATCAAGCGATACATACCTACTCAGCCAAAACATTCTGACCCATTGATGTGATCGCCCAATATCACTTTGCAGGCATTAAGGTGGTCAAGTCCAAACCTTGAATCAGTCGCAGTAGCGCAGGGCCCTCAATCAACTCGATGGCATGTTCACGCGCAAATTGCTGTGCTTCAGGACTGAATTGGCCCGCGCTGAGCACGAATCCGCCTGAAGCTCTTGCTGCCGCCATAACTGCATGTAACTCACGAACCGGCTGCGCACCAACATGCTTTGCCTGCCATTGACTGCCTTGCACCAAAAAGACTTCGCATCGTTTGGTCAACACTACATCCACACCACCTTGTGGCGAACAGCCACTACGTGAACGGACGGTATAACCGAGTTTCTGGAAGGCAGCGGCAATCAATACCTCAAACTCTTCCCAACCAATACCTTGTAAAGCTTGTAAGGTTGGATTCACCTCGTCCTCATCGTGCTGCCGTGCACGCCAGAACGAGAATAGAGCCACCGCTATAAAAAATGATGGCAACAGACATTGCAACCAAGTAGCCAATCCACTAATAAATTGGGCAGTGATCAATGATGGGAGGTATCTGGCACCTTCAGGCACAGGAACGGATAAACCCGCCATGCTATGCAAAACCAGATAACTCAATACAGCGAGCAGGACACTCACTTTCCATGAGAGTCGCAGGCTGCCGCCCAATACACCCTTCGACTCCTGTACATACTGATCCATCTAACTTATCTCCAGCAAAATTGATGTTGCCGTCAATACCGGCGATTGTTATCTCTATCAAAGTATCGGCTGACTCAACTACACCGAATGCACTGCTCGCAGCTGCTCACGCTTACGACTCATGCATTTCGTCGTGAACAAGCGTTAAACAGCCACCTAGGTCAGGCACGAATATTATGCCAAATGCATTAATTCTCGCAGATTTACTACTACCAAAAACTTCTTACTACTTTGCCTCTTTACAGACTTGTACTTGCTCCCCGTTCAATTGAACGGGATGATCTGCGCCCGAACTCAAATCATTGCAACGCCCATCATGTCCGATACAAATCGACTGCTATTGAGCGGTCGTGTTCTCCCAGGATTCAACCCTGTCGCTGTCACCCAATCACTCGCCCGTTTGCTCAATATCAGCGAGGAGAAAGCACAGACCATGCTGTCTGGGAGTGAAACAGTAATCAAACGTTCACTCCCGCAAACCGATACAGCCCGCTATTTAAAAGTTCTGGCTGATATTGGTGCGGATGCACGGGTTGAAAGCCTAGAAGCAGTACTTTCAACCGATGCAGCAGAGACACCCTCGCCCTCTTCTACGCAGTCAGAACCGGGTCAACGCAAGTCCAGCATTGCTATTGAAGAAACCGTAACCTGCCCAGCCTGCCAGCTCACTCAACCCAAGCGCACCTTATGCAGGAGCTGTGGTGCAGATATGCCGCGCATGCTGGCTGCCGCATTGGAAGCGACAAGGCAAACTGCCCAACTAAAGGACAATGGTCCTCAACGCTTATTGCATTACGATCAAGACGACATAACGAACGAACCGCCCTCATTCCTTGGTGTCCGTTACAACGGTCGGTTAAACCGCAGCCGCTACATGGCCTATAGCGCCTTGATCTATGGTCCAGCCATGGGTGTACTGCTCATTTCCGCCATCGTTTGGGGAATCATGGGCAGTACGCTTGCTACGGTATTAGGCATCGCCGGTGCTCTGGCATTGGGTTGGATAGCGCTACGCACTATTGCCCTAAGACTGCATGACCTCGGCCTAAGCGGAAAATGGCTCTGGCTGATGCCGGCATGCTTTCTTATGCTAATTACCGGGTCACCTATCGCAGCAGCGATATTGGCTGCCATTATCGGCATCACTTCACTGCTGCTGTGCATCTTGCCAGGTCAACGCAAAGACAATCTCTACGGCTCTCCAAATGGTCCAAATAGCGGTTGGATCATCGCAGGTGCCGTGCTGTTTGTGGTGCTCAACATTTCTTCCGCAACCATTGCAAACCAGCCCACGCAACCTGACACTGACAACACGTTTTCCGAAACCAATCGGCTCGAAGGCCCCATCGAGATTGAAAAATCGAACGACCCCGCCGAACAAGAAACGCTAGTCCGAAACGCCGTCGACAATGCAGCCAAAGCACAAGGAATTAAGCTGGATGACGTCGCCCGTGAAGCCGCAGTGCAAGCCTATCTTCAACAGGTACAGCAACAGTAAACCCGTTGATAAGACCGCTTGGTAAAGACTCACAACCTTACTGTTCGCTCCTAGCCGGGGCTACAACAGTAAGGTTGTGTTAGATACCCTTAGGCATCCCAACCCATTCCAGCACTGCCGTGTAATCCGCAGGCTTGGCATTGACCAAGTTGGTCATGTTCACATCTTGCAGCGCCTTCTTACCATTACTGCTTTGACCTAAATTCAGAAGCGCAGCTTGCAGCTTAGTTGCATCGCTGGTGCTCAGGTTCGGGCTACCAAGGAAAGACCAATTTGGCAAAGTACGGCTCTTGATCACCCACGTCCCACCCTTCTGGCTCCAATCCTTTGCAGCCTTGGAGTTCGAGGTCAGCAGGCCAACATCGCTCAGCTTGCTTTCCACACCAAACACGATGGCATCCTGCAAGCTGGTCTGCTGTAACTGCAGCTCTTCCTGCTTCACACCTGCATCGCGAAACATGGCATGAGCCACACGCGTCAAGTCGCTATGTGCATCAGGAATAGCAATACGCAAACCACGCAGGTCACGTACTGATGCGAATTTCTGGCCTGGCTGTCCGATGAAAACGACTTGCTTGTTACCTTCATTCGCTGCCAACAACTTGTACTGCATGTCACGAATTGCCCAGCCAGCGATGTAGCTGGTACGGGTATAAATCAGTTCGCAATCACCCTGCTCGATGGTGTGCAGCAATGGTGCAAAACCTACAACCTTGATCTTCACTGGGCGGCCGATGGTTTGAGCAATTTCGTCAGCCAACGGACGATATTTTTCGCGCACCTTGTTTGTATTGGTCTGGCCGGTACTGCCTTCAGATACAGCCATGCAAAGGGGGGCTTCTTCAGCCAATACAGCACAGGAAAGCAGCGCTGCGACAAGCACTGCAAAACGGCGGCGAGTTTGTGGCATGAATTCCATTGGTATAACCCGTTTGAGAAAACCGCGATTATCCGTATTCCATCCGTATTTCATACTGTGGGAAACCGATAGAGAACTTTTAATAATCATGCACTTAGTCTGTTTCTCGCGCGTAGATTGTTCAAGAGTGCCAATTCGTGTCTTTTACCCTTCCTATAAGCCCCAGCATGCGCTCAGCCACACCAACTGACCACTCTCTACATGGTCTATTCCATCAATCTCGATGACGTATGTGACACTACAAAGCGCACCCATGACTGAATGCTGGTAATAAAACCAGATCACATAAAATTTGGGAGAAATAAAGGAAGAACAGCGCAGGGAACAGTGTTTACGAGAAATAGCGGCGTATTTCGAGAGCGTCTAACGCACCACCAATTACACATAGCAAGCATCAATGTAGATGCTTAGAACCTATCCAAAGACCCACGGGCTAGAACGAGACAAGGCGAAAACACCTGAGAAAGCGGAATTTACGCGTGGTAAATGGGCATTTCGAGGGTGCTTTCAATGCCGTATTGCTGACGTGCAGCAGGCCTCGTGAACAAGTTATTAGAACTTCAGTTCCAAAGAGGCATTCCAGTTGATATAGCTTGGGCTGAAGCTACGACTGAGCGTACTGCCCGTGGAATAAACCTGCCCGGTTTCGTTGATGTCATCAAACTGGCCCAAATTCGCCGCAGACAAGCGCAACTGCGCAGCAGAGTTGGTACGCCACAATGCATACAAGTCATATACTCGCCGAGCATTGACCTTTGTGTACTGGCCCTCGCTGATTTGTACTCGGTAACCAGGTACCCAGTGCAGGTTGCCGCCCATGGTCAGCGGCACATTCCCAAAACGATAATCCAGGCCAAGATTCATGGACTCCTTGGCTTGTGATTCCAAACGGTTATCCGGACCAGGTACCCCTTCCACATCTGACCAGTAACGACTGTAGTTGGCACGTACATCAAGCGGTATTTGGGTTTCCATCAGCTCAGCCAACCGGAACTTGGCTTCCAATTCCACACCTTGTGCCGTGGCATTGCCGATATTCTTTGGTCGCGATACCCAGCGTAGTTGGTTACCCACCAGCTCCTGGCGTATGTCACGCCGCACGAGGTCAGTAATCTGACGAGTGAAAAGATTAGCGCTGAGCAGACCGGTCTGGCTTAGATAGTGTTCATAAGCCAGTTCCAATCCCCAGGCCAGTTCAGGCTTCAGGTCCGGATTGCCTACCCGATCCGGTTGAATTTCGGTGTTATCCAAAGAACGATAGGACCGCGCAATCAGATCAGCAGTACGGGGCGCACGATAGCTGCACGTCAAACTCGCACGTACCTGGTCATTCTTACTATCGGGAATACGCCAGACCCCATGCAAGGTAGGGCTCCAAACACTGCTGCGATTGCTGACTTGGGTAATCTGGTCTTTCGATCGCGTCGCTATACCTTCCCAACGCAAACCCGCATAGGCTGACCATTGCGGACTGATTTCCCATTCATCCTGCGCAAACATGGCATAACGCTGTGTACCGGCTTCGACCAGGTCGCCATAGTCGGTGGTGTCCACCACCGGCGGCTGAGTCGGGTCCAACCAGACATCATTGACTTGCCGGTTTTCACGACGCTGACTGGTCTCCAGATCCCAACCTATCGCCAATGCATGTTCATCCCCCAGAGGGGTGGACCATTTGCCACCACTAGTGAAACCGTTATCGCGGGTCCTGCTGTTTTCCCACCGGGTTTGCAACGGCGAACCATCTGTTTTGAATTCCTGCCGGACACTGTCGTTCTTACGCTGGTTGACATTGAAACCTGCACGTACGTTGAACTTGCGCCCTTCTTCTAACCGACGTTGCCAGTTAACGTTGGTACGACACATGTCCATACTGTTGCCACCGTCGCTGACATAGCTGCTGTACTTGCTTGGGTCGGGCTGGCTACGATCAATAATGGAATAACTGTTGGACTGACTGCGCGTATGCATTAGAAACGGTTGTACCGTCAGATTGTTTTTTTCATTGAACTTCCAGGTAAATCGGGGGGTGAGATGCAGGTTGTAACCCTGACTGTTCCCACTTCCACGCGTCCAATCCTGACTGGTCGGACTACCTGATTGG
This sequence comes from Chitinimonas violaceus, assembly GCF_052601015.1. Classification (NCBI taxonomy): domain Bacteria; kingdom Pseudomonadati; phylum Pseudomonadota; class Betaproteobacteria; order Neisseriales; family Chitinibacteraceae; genus Chitinimonas; species Chitinimonas violaceus. The sequence goes on from NZ_JBQXDJ010000019.1 coordinate 24,751, forward strand.
TCAAAGCGCTGGACCAGATCATTATCATCGTCAGCACGATTACTACGGCTCAGATTGCCGGCTAGGGTGTAATTGAAGCCCTCCTGCTTATCACTATGGCTCAGCGACAAACCGGGTTGCACACGGCCATCTTCACTTCCCACCACAAAGCGCGCCTCACTCTGGCGCTTTTTGGCGTCCTCGTTCAACACGATATTGATTGTCCCGGCTATGGCTTGGGCACTGAACTCCGCCACGGGCGAACGCAATACTTCAATGCGCTCAATCTGATCGGGTGACAGCGAATCTATCGAGAACCCACGTGCCATTGGCTCGCCATTGACCAGAATCTGCGTCATACCATTACCCATGCCGCGCATCCGGATTTCACCACCACGGCCAGCTTTTCCACCTAGCGTTACACCGGGCAGACGTTTGAGGACATCTGCCACGCTGGTATCTCCATAGCGGTTGATTTCTTCCTTGCCGATGATGATACGGCTAGCCGAGCTCTGCTGGCGTTGCAAGGTATCGTTAAGTTGCCGGCCAGTGATGTTGATCTGCTCTGTCTGCTGGACTTCTCTGTTACTTTCCACAGGTTTATCGGCTGGCTTCGTATCTTCTGCCCAGACGGGCATAAAGGCAGCACCAAACAATAGGGAAGCAATACGAACAGAGGGGATCGACCTGGGCATGAAAAGGATATGGGCTGAAAAGACTGAATTGAGTATTGCATAGCACATTGCCGCAATAAGGCTGCCCACACCCTTATTTACATATCCGTCAAACCTGCAAAACATTCCTGACTTTTGACAGAAAATACGCTGGTTCGTACACATTTGAACCGCTTCCAGAACCCCTCCAAAGTCTACTGCGCGTCAGCAATACAATATTGGAACATCCTCGGAATGCTCATTTACCATGCGTAAACTCCGCTTCCTCGGCTGTTTTCGCCTTGACTTGCTCTAACTCGCGAGACTTGGATTGGGTTCTTGCCACCTGACAGCACCAACTCCCCCGAACTGCGACAAAAACTTACAATACGCGTTTTGGCCGGTTTACCCCTGCAGTGTGCCGGCTGCTTCCCGCTGATTGAATACTGGACCACCCATGCTGCGCCTCAATGAACTCCGCCTTCCACTTGACCACGCTCCCGAGGCTCTGCCAGAAGCGATTGTGCAAAGGCTGAAGATCAAACCCGAGGGGCTGAAGTCCTTTACCGTATTCAAGCGCAGTTACGACGCCCGACGTGGCCACCCGCTTTGCCTGATCTATAGCGTCGACTGTGAGCTGGCTGATCAAGCCGGTATACAAAAGCGCTTCGCCACTGACCATAAAATCGTCCCCACGCCCGATATGGACTACAAGTTGGTTGGTATGGCTCCGGCCAACCTGCCTCATCGGCCAGTGGTAGTCGGTTTCGGCCCTTGCGGCATCTTCGCAGCGCTTTTGCTGGCGCAAATGGGATTCAAACCCATCGTATTGGAGCGTGGTAAGGAAGTACGCCAACGCACCAAGGACACCTGGGGCCTGTGGCGTAAGAATGTGTTGAACCCGGAGTCCAACGTGCAGTTTGGTGAAGGTGGTGCGGGTACCTTTTCGGACGGCAAGCTATACAGCCAGATCAAAGACCCACGCTACCTTGGCCGTAAGGTGATTGCCGAATTCGTCAAAGCCGGGGCGCCAGAGGAAATCATCTACGTCAGCAAACCGCATATCGGCACCTTCCGCCTGGTAAGCATGGTAGAAAAGATGCGCGAAACCATCGAATCACTCGGCGGTGAAATCCGTTTCGAGCAAAAAGTCACCGATGTATTGATCGAAAACGGTACGGTACGCGGCATTACACTCGCGAGTGGCGAACAAATCCCTACGGACCACGTCGTGATGGCGCTAGGCCATAGCGCCCGAGATACCTTTGAAATGCTATATGAGCGCGGGGTATTCATGGAAGCCAAGCCATTTTCAGTCGGCTTTCGCATCGAACACCCGCAGTCAATTATCGACAAAGCGCGTTTTGGCAAACATGCCGACCACCCTTTACTGGGTGCGGCCGACTACAAAATTGTGCATCACGCCAAGAATGGCCGTTCGGTATACAGCTTCTGTATGTGTCCAGGTGGCACGGTAGTCGCCGCCACATCCGAACCCAATCGCGTTGTCACCAATGGCATGAGCCAATATTCGCGTAACGAACGCAATGCCAATGCCGGCATTGTGGTTGGCATTACACCTGACGACTACCCTGGTAGTCCGCTTGCCGGGATTGCCTTCCAGCGCCAGCTCGAATCGCATGCCTATGTGCTTGGTGGCAGCAACTACGAAGCGCCAGGGCAACTCGTCGGTGACTTCATCGCCAACTGCCCTTCAAGCCAATTCGGTACTGTCGAGCCCTCTTACAAGCCTGGCGTAAAACTAGGTGACCTCTCCACCGCCTTACCTGCTTATGCGATCGAAGCAATGCGTGAAGCACTGCCCGCATTCGGCAAACAGATCCAAGGCTTTGATATGCACGATGCTGTATTGACCGGCGTAGAAACCCGCACTTCATCGCCGCTACGCATCACACGGGGTGACGACTGCCAAAGTCTTAATGTTCGTGGTCTATTCCCAGCCGGTGAAGGTGCAGGTTACGCAGGTGGGATTCTGTCTGCCGGCGTGGATGGCATCAAGGTAGCGGAAGCTGTGGCGTTGAGTGTATTGAATAGAGCAGCTTGAGCCACAGTAAGATGCAGCGTATACGCTGCATCTTCATAACCCCCTCGGTGAGGTTCACTTCATCTGTGAGCCGAACTAGTCACTTCAATTACCGAGCACAGAACTTCCCAGGCGGGCAATCAACCGGTAACGTGTTATTTACCGGATTTTTATTAGGGCAAGTAGGGTCGCTTGGATTGCCTAGCGCACAATGTTGCAACCTTCTGAGTTCCTGAAGCCGCTCCCTTTCTTCCCTTTCCCTTTGAAGTTGCATCAACCGGAACCGCTCCTGTTCGGCCCTCATTTGGCTAAGCTCCTCCTCTATTCTTTGCTGCCTAACTCGCTGCTGTTCTTCTTCATACCGCTTTTTATTGAGCTGTTCTTCTTCATGCTGCTTTTTACGAAGCTGCTCTTCTTCTATTTTGGCTTTTTCACGCTGAACTCGAATTTCTTCTGCCTTTTTCTTATCATTTAGACTTCTAATTAAAAGCGCAGCCGTATCATTGCTGTTTTCTGTACAGGATTGTTCTATCTTCTTTTCCAATTGAGCAATACGATCAGTATTGCAATTTCCACCACCACCATAGCAAGGGGCTTCACTCCTCGCGACGTTATATTCTGCTGTAGCTTGCATACAAACATTTGTTTGGCTATTAGTTTCACCTGTTTTTCCATCACCTGAAATAACACTTTCAACCGTACGAATAGCGCTACCTTTTTGATCAGCTGAACAGGGTATGCTCGAATACTGCACGCTCCCTGTAGCTTTGGTGCATTTATAAACCTTCCCAGCCATCACTGATGGAACGATACCGACCAGCAACCCTACCCATAGGAAACAACGCAGGTTATTAACGGAATTCTTTAAGTACATTTCCTGAAACTCTCTATTCGATATGTATGTGTGATTGGATGTACAACAAGAAGCTGACCTGCCTGGTTTTTTCGGACCATTTCACTCTAGAGAATTACGGCTCCAGTGGTTGAAACCTGCTCGGTCTTCCGGCGGAATTCCGCCGGGGTTTGGTACTGTAAACTCGAATGCGGCCTGACTTCGTTGTAGTGTACTCGCCAATCTTCGATCACCACACGAGCCTCAAGCCGGTTCCGAAACCATTCCATCGCCAGACACTCGTCGCGGAACTTGCCGTTGAAGCTTTCGTTGGTACCATTGTGCCAAGGTTTACCAGGGTCGATGAAGGCGGTTTCAATACGCTCCTCAATAGCCCATTTCAGCAGTACGGTGCTGACAAACTCCGGGCCATTGTCTGATCGAATGTAGCGCGGTGCGCCGTGCAGACTGATCAACCGGCTTAGCACTTCGATCACGCGCCATGAGCGGATAGACCCTGCGACATCGATTGCCAAACATTCCCGCGTGTACTCATCCACGATGGTTAGGCATTTTAATTGCTGCCCGTTTGCACAGGCGTCAAATACGAAGTCATAGCACCAGACGGCATTGCGACTTGCTGCGGCATAAGGCCTGGGCCGTCCACCAGCCACTCGGCGGCGTCGTTTCCGGGGTACTTGCAGGCAGGCGCTCGCCCATAATGCCGCGCACCGGTCCTTGCCGATTGCGATCCCCTCACGCCCCAATAAGATACGGATACGGCGCGCACCAAAGCGAGGATACTGACTAGAGAGCTTATGCATCGCTTCGATCACCGACGCATTCTTGGCTGGCATCTTCAATGCATAGTACAGCGTAGATCGACTGATTTGCAGCAGCGCACACGCCCGTCGTTGAGCCAAGCCTCGGTGAATCGCAAAGCAGGCCTGTTCTCGGCGCACCTGTGCGCTCACCATTTTTTTGCGGCGATCTCCTTCATGACCTCAATCTCAAGATCCCGCTCTGCGACCAGCTTCTTCAGCCGCGTGTTCTCTGCTTCCAGCACTTTGAGTCGCTTCACGTCATCGCTGACCATGTCACCAAATCGCTTGCGCCATGCGTAAATCGACGCTTCGCTGACACCGTTGCGGTTGGCGACCTCCGGGATCGTAGCCCGATCGGCTTCCCGTAATATCCTGACGATCTGTTCGTTGTTGTATCGACTCTTCTTCATCACAGCTCCTCCGGTGAGGAGCCATTATCTCTAGATCAGCTTGGTCCGAATATCGCCGGACAGGTCAGTATCAAAGCAGCTGGCATACCGTACCGGAGTAATGTCCATGGGCCGGTCGACTTTCAAGTCAACACGCAGCACGGCGGCTGCATTGTTTACTGGAACGAACCAGATGGCCATCAATGGGAAATGTTGACGGTAAGCTACTATCGTCAAACGTCTTGAATGCCACCCTTCGAAGCTACACGTCCGGCTTGGCAGGCCGCGCAGCAGGCGGTTGTGAACCGCCTGCGCTTTAGCCACTTCAGTTACATCGCCTTGGCGATAATCTCTTTCATGATCTCGCTTGACCCGGCATAGATACGCGCCACGCGTGCCGATGCCCACAGCCGGCCAATCGGGTATTCGGCCATAAAGCCATAACCGCCAAACAACTGCAGGCAACGATCGGCCGCACGGCCCAGGAGCTCACTGGTCCACAGTTTAGCTTCGGCAGCGTCAACCGCATCAAGCGTGCCGGCGTTGTGTTCCATGACCAGCCGGTCAACATAGACGTGGCCAACATCGATTTCGGCTTTGATAGCGGCCAATTCAAATCGCGTATTCTGAAAGTCAAACAAGGTCTGGCCAAATGCCTTGCGCTCCTTTACATAGGCCAGCGTCATCGAAAATGCAGCATTCGCTGCCGCCACCGCGCCTACCGCACAGGTCAGTCTTTCGGGCACCAGCATGCGCATCAGCATTTTGAAACCAGCATGGGGCTCGCCCAGCAGATTTTGCTTGGGTACTTTGACATCGTGGAAATACAGCTCCGCCGTATCTTGCGAGTGTTGGCCAATCTTTTCCAGCTTGCGGCCCACTTCAAAACCGGCCCACCCTTTTTCCACCAAGAACAGCGATAAACCCCGCTTCTCAGTGGGATGAGTACGGGCAGCGACAATGACCAGATCGCTATTCACGCCATTCGAGATAAAAGTCTTTGCTCCCCGCAACGACCAGAAGTCACCGCAATCCTCGGCACGGGTCTGAATGCCCGCAAGGTCGCTACCGGTATTGGGCTCAGTCATCGCCACCGCCAGCACACAATCGCCCGACACCACTCGCGGCAGGTAACGCTGCTTTTGCTCCTCGGTACCGAACTCATCCAGGTAAGGCGCAACCAGCGTAGAGTGCAGGTTCAACGCCAATCCCCATTCATTGGAAAAACCCAACTCTTCGGAAACAATCTGATCGTATCTGAAGTCCCTACATCCAGCACCACCGTACTGTTCATCGACAAACGTCGCCAAGAAGCCCAACTCGCCAGCTCGTCGCCAGACTGACCGTGGCACCATACCCGCAGCTTCCCATTCACGCTGGTGCGGGGTGACTTCTTCGGCGATGAAGCGATGGAAGTTGGTGCGAAAAAGCTCATGTTCAGCATCGAAATGACGGCGAGGGATCATGTTGTCTCCTGGTTTTTTAGCGTCTGGATATGGCTGAGTATCGGAAATGCTTTTAAAGGCCTGCTCAAGACCCCATAGACTGGTACAAGACTTTGAGCAGGCTTTAAGAACCGGTTCACAATCTGTCACGAACAGCTGTCAGCAGAGTGAAGCACAGCACCGAACCAACCCAAACACTCGCTCAACAGAAATTATCGCCCTGTTGGAAATTTGAGGACTAAGCAGGCTGAAGTTGTATGAATTACGCTGATATCGTCTTCCTCTAGGGTAGTTTTCGAGCATCTACCGTACTCGCCCATAGCAGGAATAGTCTTCTTATTCAGTAAGATACTTATGCAAACCCCGTTTCACCTACTTCAGTTACACGATGGGGCCTTACCCTGGCGCCAAGCTGTCTGTGCAGCTATCGGCGTAGCCATTCCTACAGCTATCGCCGTCTGGTTACATCAACCCTACGGTCTGCTGTTCGGTGCGGTGGGTGGGCTGTACGCCAGCCTGCTAGATTTTGGCGGAACATTGCGCCATCGGCTGATCACCCAATTGGCTGGTCTTTTGCTGGTTGTCGCCAGCGCGGTGGCTGGTTATTGGCTCGGCCCACATCACCACATTCTGTTCCTGACGCTTGCCGTACTGAGCTTTGGTATTGGCTGGATTGATGGCAGCGGTATTGCCGTCGAAACCATTCTGCGTTTCTCCGCGCTGATCCTGCTGGTTTACGCTTTTACCCCGGCACTGCCGCCGCATGGTCTGCCTTATTTCGGCCTGGGCCTCACCATCGGCTTACTGGCAGTATGGTTGGACAGCCTGATCTTTCCGCGTGCTCTACCCAGTGTTCACGAAGGCTTACGCCATGCCGGCCGCTGGATCGCGGCAGGCCATAACGCAGGTTGGCTGCATGCCACCGGCTTTTGTGTAGCTGTTACCGGCGGTCTGCTACTGGCGCTATGGCTAGGTTATCAACGGCCTGCCTGGGTGGCTGCTGTCATCCTGTTTGTGACCCGCCCTGATGGGCCAGACAGCCTGCGACGGCTGTTTCTGACTGTATTCGGTACGCTGGTCGGTGCCGGGCTGGCATGGGTAATCAGCCACTATGCGCATGACCCAACCATACTGTTGGCTTGCGTCATCAGCCTAGCCTTCCTGCGGCCCATCGCCCTTGCCAAAAACCAATGGGCTCAGTCAGCCACCATGACGACACTGATCCTGGTGTTGTTCGACCTCACGCTGGGTGAGGCTGGGCACGCGGAGAGTTTGGTTCTGTTTCACGAACGTGTTGTGGATACGCTAGTGGGTTCCGCTGTCGCCTTTCTCTGCATGCTCGTCTTCAATCCCCAGGCGCGACGGCACTTTTGGGCACGTTTGCGTAATACGCCAACAACATAGTTGCCATAATTCGATCAGGCACCACTTCAGTCTAGCGCTTGCTTGCTCTATGTTTGCTTGTCTCATTCGCGAAAGAACTCCCCCATGTCTGAAGCATTCCTCTACGAAGCCATTCGTACCCCGCGCGGCAAAGGCAAAGCCGATGGCAGCTTGCATGAAGTAAAACCGGTTTCTTTGCTGACCGGCCTGATGCACGCCCTGACAACCCGTACCGGCCTTAACACCGCCGAGGTAGACGATGTGGTACTGGGCTGTGTTACCCCCGTGGGCGACCAGGGAGGCGACATCGCCAAAACCGCAGCGTTGGCAGCAGGCTGGGACTGGCAAGCTGCAGGTGTGCAGGTAAACCGCTTTTGTGGATCGGGCCTTGAAGCAGTCAACCTTGCTGCGCAGAAAGTACGCTCCGGCTGGGAAGAGATTGTGGTAGCCGGTGGTGTGGAATCAATGTCACGTGTGCCGATGGGTTCTGACGGCTGGGCCATGGCGACCGACCCGGAGACTGCCCGCGCACTCGGCTTCGCACCTCAAGGCATCGGCGCGGATCTGATCGCCACATTGGAAGGTTTCAACCGTGCCGATGTCGATGCCTACGCAGTTGAAAGCCAACGACGCGCTGCTGCCGCCAAAGCAGCCGGGTATTTCTCCCGCTCTGTGGTACCAGTGCGCGACCAGAATGGCATCACCATCCTGGTGGAAGATGAATTCATCAAGCCCGGCACCACGCTGGAAGGGCTGGCCAAACTCAAGCCCAGCTTTGAACAGATGGGCAGCATGGGTTACGACGCCGTAGCGCTGAAACGCTACCCATGGGTTGAACGCATCAATCACGTCCACCACGCTGGTAACGCTTCAGGCATTGTCGATGGCGCAGCGCTGGTCCTGATTGCCAGCGAAACCGCCGGCCGCCGCTATGGCTGGCAACCCCGTGCTCGTATCGTCGCGACTGCACTTACCGGTACCGACCCCACCATTATGCTCACGGGCCCAGCCCCTGCTGCGCGCAAAGCACTGACCAAAGCAGGTTTAACTTTGAACGACATCGATCTTTTCGAAGTGAACGAAGCTTTCGCGGCTGTGGTGATGCGCTTTGCCCGGGAAATGGGTATTGGCATGGACAAAATCAACGTCAACGGCGGTGCGATTGCCATGGGGCACCCACTGGGCGCTACCGGGGCAATGATACTGGGCACGCTGGTGGATGAACTGGAACGCCAGCAGAAACGTTATGGGCTGGCCACCTTATGTATTGGCGGTGGGATGGGCATTGCCACCATTGTCGAACGCGTCTAAAGGAAAAATACGATGACAATCCATTACCTGCTCGACGATAGCGGCATCGCCACCCTCACCCTGGACGACCCGACCAACCCAGTCAACACCATGCACGCTGGTTTCCGCGCCAGCCTCGCTGAAATCGCAAAACGCCTCAATACTGACCGTACCCAATTACGCGGCATCATCATCACATCCGCCAAATCATCGTTCTTTGCCGGTGGCGACTTGAATGAGCTGATCGCCATACCCAAAGACGGTGCAGAAAGCTTCTTTCATATGGTGGAAGCACTGAAACGCAGCATGCGCCAGATCGAAACCCTTGGGGTGCCGGTGGTGGCATGCCTTAATGGTGCAGCGCTGGGTGGCGGTTGGGAGGTGGCTCTCATGGCTCACCATCGCATCGCCCTGACTGGCGACAAACGCCATTTTGGTTTGCCCGAAGTCACCCTGGGGCTTCTACCCGGTGCGGGTGGTATAACACGCATGGTGCGCCTGTTGGGTTTACAGGCAGCCTTTCCCTATATTCTGGAGAGCAAGCAGTTCTCAGCGCCGGAAGGTTTGGCAGCAGGGCTAATCCACGCGCTTGCCGACACACAAGAAGAGATGTTGAACCAAGCCCGCAACTGGATAGTAGCCAACCCTAAAGCTTGGCAACCTTGGGACTGTGACGGATACAAATTGCCTGGCGGCGCACCGACCCATCCTAAGGTAGCGCAAATGCTGGCTGTAGCACCCGCCATGCTGTATCAGAAAGCCCGTGGCAACTACCCGGCCAGTGAACGTGCACTCGCTGCCATGGTGGAAGGCGCTCAAGTCGACTTCGTTACAGCCTGCCGCATTGAAAGCCGTTATTTCACCGAGCTGGTTTGCAGTCAAACCGCCAAGAACATGATAGGCACCCTGTTCTTCGCCATGAATGAGATCAAGGCAGGGGCCAGCCGGCCTGCGGGTTTCGCCCCAAACAAGGTGGAAAAAATTGGCGTATTGGGCGCAGGCATGATGGGTGCGGGCATAGCCTGGGCCGCTGCAAGTAAAAGCATAGCGGTGGTGCTAAAGGACGTGAGCCTCGCAGCTGCCGAAAAGGGCAAGGCCTACTCCGCCAAGCTCTTGCAAAAGCAGGTCGAGAAGGGCCGTAAGACTGAAGCTGAGGCAGCTGCAGTTCTGGCACGCATCCAACCTACCGAGAGCACCGCGGACCTGGCTGGTTGCGAAATCGTCATCGAAGCGGTATTCGAAAATCGCGAGCTGAAAGCCAAGGTAACGCGCGAAACCGAGACCGTACTGAGCCAGGATGCGCTGTTTGCTTCCAATACCTCCACCTTGCCCATTACCGGACTCGCCACTGCCAGTACACGTCCTGCCAACTTCATTGGCCTGCATTTCTTCAGCCCGGTCGACAAGATGCCCTTGGTTGAGATCATCAAAGGCGAGCAAACCAGTACCACCGCCTTGGCACGTGCATATGACTTTGTTCAACAGCTGGGCAAAACACCGATTGTGGTCAACGATGGCCGCGGCTTCTTCACCAGCCGCGTATTTGGCAGCTATGTGAATGAGGGCATGGCAATGCTGTTGGAGGGCATTCCAGCAGCCATGATTGAACAAGCCGGCTTGCAAGCAGGCATGCCGGTCGGGCCGCTCGCCGTAACCGACGAAGTCAGCCTGAGCTTATGCGAGCATGTCACCGAGCAGGCCAAAACCGATCTTGGTACGAACTATGTACCCCACCCTGCCGATACCTTGCTGAACCGGATGATCCACGAATTCAATCGCAAAGGCCGTACGGCTGGCGGTGGTTTCTATGACTACCCAGCCGAAGGCGGCAAACAACTTTGGCCCGGCTTGGCAGCCTTTGCCAAACCCAATCAACCACTACCCAACATCCAGGATCTGATCGATCGCTTGCTGTTTGCCCAGGCACTGGAAACCGCCCGGTGCTTTGACGAAGGTGTGCTGGAAAATGAGCGCGACGCGAATGTCGGCTCCTTGCTTGGCTTAGGCTTTCCCGCCTGGACTGGCGGCACTGCGCAGTACCTGCACCAGTACGGCATAGAGAACGCCATTACCCGCGCCAAAGGTTTTACCGAAAAGTATGGCTCGCGGTTCAGCGTACCGGCGTGGTTGGCTGAGCAAGTAGTAAGATCTTAAGCCAGATTGTAAGCGCTTTAATCGCTTGGGCAAGGAGGGACGATTATGCTCTAATCGCCCCCCTTTCAACCTTATAGGACAGGGACTTTGCTCCCAGCTGTGGCTGAAAGCTGCATGCCGTAAACAACGTAGTAACAATCCTTCTGGCTTTTCCCATCCCTGTCGCCCAACAATCCATTCCATGCACTGGCCAACACTCGTATTTGCATTATTCGACATGGACTGGCTGTTCCTTGTAGGTACTGCCGCCTTCAGCGTATCGGGTTATCTCGTCGGCGTGAAGAAGCGGTTCGATCTGCTAGGCGTTCTGATTGTCGCGATTCTGACCGCGATTGGCGGCGGAGTCGTACGCGACGTATTGCTTAATAGAGTGCCCATCGTTTTCCAGGACGCCTCCCCAGTCAGCACCATCATTGCCACCTTGGCGCTGGCATGGATCTTCAGCCTGCATAAAAGCTGGAATGCCCATATGCACCGCGTATTTGTCCTGGCCGACTCAATTGGCTTGATTGCTTTTAGCCTTGCAGGTGCACAAGTTGGTATCGACTATGGGCTTAATTTATTCGGCGTGCTTTGCGTAGGCTTTATTACAGCAGTAGGCGGCGGTGTATTGCGCGATATGCTGGTCAACGACGTACCATTTATTCTCGACCGGGATTTTTATGGCACGGTCGCCATCTTGATGGCTGCTTTGCTGTATACCACCCAGATATTCGGCCACACCGGCAATCAGGTACTTTGGGGCTTGTTTACTTTGGGCTTGGCTATTCGTCTTATTGCCCATACACGGGATTTCCGCCTACCTACTGTCTAAAGAAACTGTTTACGATCTTACTGCGCAGCCGTGATCAGGGCTTATGTGCTGCTCGCGACAAATTGTGAACAGGTTCTAATTGCAGAAATTCAGGGCATTTCCGCTTTGCCCCGTTTCAGCTCTCGAGGCGTTGATCAGGCTAAGAAATTAGAGCAAATGCGGAATTATCAGTCAGCCCATTTTCTGATCTTTTAATACCCGATCCAACAGAATACCTGTGTCATCCGCTTTAAATAAGGGCCTGGAATATATTTATCAATTAACAATATAGATATTTGCGAATTAGCAACATTTCCATAACAAATTTGTTACCAGCTTCAACACGCCTTCTCTCATCCGGTAGCATCAGCCACCGTTAGCCCGCCACCATCTGATCGGCGAGCAAACAGTAGCGGCCAGACCGGCTGCTGTTCACAGTCCCGACACCTGGAAGGACCTGAGACACCTCAGGGGAGATCGCATGAAACTCAATAAAATCAGCCAAGCCATCCTGTTGATGGGTGCGGTTGGCATGGCACACCACGCAGTTGCTGATGAGACCGTTCAAAAAGCCGACAAGATTGAAATCACCGGTTCCAGCATCAAGCGCATCGTCAAAGAAGGTGCGCTGCCTGTACAACAATTCAAGCGCGAAGATATCGACCGCAGCGGTGCCGTTACGGTTGCTGACTTCGTACAAAAACTACCTGCCATGCAAGGCTTTACCATCGGTGCGATTGCAGCAGGAAGTGATTCCGGTGGTCGCGTCAGCGCCTCGATTCACGACATCGGTGAAGAATATACCCTCGTACTCTTAAATGGCCGTCGCGTTGCGCCGGCACCTGGCCTGGGCAGCGCCGTCAACCTCAATGGCATCCCCATGAGCGCGGTAGAACGCGTTGAGGTACTGACCGATGGTGCCTCGGCACTATATGGTTCAGATGCAATTGCCGGCGTACTTAACTTCATTCTGAAGAAGAACCTTCAGGGTGGTCAGATTGAGACCCTATACCAAGCCCCACAAGAAAGCGGTGGCAACAGCTGGAACGTCAGCGCCACCTACGGCATCGGAGATATCAGCAGCGACGGTTACAACGTGCTGATGTCTTACCGCCATGACGAGCAAAAAGCGATGAAGGCAACCGATCGCGATTTCTCGAAGACCGCCTTTATCCACTTCAACAATGGCGGTAGGGACTACATTTACGATCGTACAAGTGCGTCTTCTATCCCCGCCAATGCAACCGTAACCTTCACGGATGCCTCCAACCTTGATCCGATCACTTTCAACCCATACAAATTGGCTAACGGGAATTGCCCAAGGCTAACCTTTGAAAGCATCACCAACCCAAACGCCTGTAACTTTGATTTTGCAGCTACCGTCGAGACGGTGCCTGAAAACAAGCGAGATAGCTTCTTCACCTCAGGCCGATTGAAGGTTGGTGACAATGTCACCCTCTTCTCTGACATTGCCCTGTCACGCTTCGATCTGACCGCACGAATTGCACCAAATGTTGTGCCGTTCAGCATTCCATTCACCGCCCAAAATACGCCAAACCTTTATACCACTTACATCGAAAACAACCTGACCCCCGCGCAGCGGGCTGCAGTAAAGAGTATTTCAGGAAACTATCGATCCTACGACTGGGGTACACGTGATAGCCGGACCATTACCGACTCTACCCATTTGGTTTTCGGAGCCGAGGCAGACTTAGGCGCTTGGAATACCAGTGGCGCGGTCACCTGGTCACGCAATTCGCTTGATGAGCAATACACCGGTGGCTACATGTTGGCGAAAGAATTCACCGACATGTTGAACACGAACGCCTTTGACCCATTTGCGCCAATTGGCAGCCAGAGCGCCAACACGCAGCAACTGATCCGGAACTCCTTATTCAACGGTTCAATTCGTAAAGCCTCCTCTACCTTGAAGGGGATCGACGCACGGGGCTCGCGTGAAATATTCGAGCTGGCTGGCGGTATGGCCAGCGTAGGACTGGGTGCAGATTACCGGGAATACGACTTCACACAAACACCGTCAGCAGCTGCCGTTAATAACTTGCTTTATGCCGTCGACGCCAAAGCCCGCTACGACATGAAGCGTTCCAATATCGGCGTGTTCGGCGAGTTGAACATGCCGGTAAACAATAAACTGGAGGTAACCACCGCCGCTCGTTACGACACCATTTCGGCAATCGACGATGGTGTTTCCAACCAAACGGTTGGTAAACGTATGAGCGCGAGCACCTTTAAGCTTTCTGCACGCTACCAGCCTACCAAAGCCCTGCTTATTCGTGGTTCATTGGGAACCGGCTTCAAGGCACCGAGTATGCTGGAAATTGCTGAACCTATTACTCATCATGGCGTTACAGCATCCAGCTATGATTGCCCAGCCATACTGAGAGCAGAGAACAGAAACTATTGCAAACCTGGCAGTGCTCAATATGATGAATACCGTCGCGGCAATACAGAACTGAAACCAGAAAAATCCGAACAGTTCACGATCGGATTCCGCGTCGAACCCAGCCAAGCCATCTCGTTCGGTGCGGACCTGTGGGACGTTCAAATCAAAGATGCCGTATCGTCTGTTACAGAACAGCTTGCGTTCGCTAACGTTGAGAAATACCGTAACCTATTCAGCACTTACACCGAGCAAGAGACCGGCAATACCTATTGGGCCTTTAATGAAGTAACTACCAACATTGGTAAATCACGTCGCCGTGGTATCGATTGGGATGCAACAGGTCGTGCCAAGCTGCCGTTCGGCACACTCACCACCAACTTTACGGGTACCTACCTGCTGAAGTCGGAATACACAAAACCCGGCACAGGCAGCGACTGGACTACCAGCTTAGGTTACTTTGGTATCGACAATGCGGTGTCGTTCCGTGTGATTAGCAAGTTGAATGCAACGTTACAGACCGGGGCATTGAGCAATTCGTTGACCGTCAATTACCGTTCTGGTTATACCGATGCACCATCAACAGTTCGGGATGTCGCTGCCAATAAGGTTGTAAGAAATTTCCGTCTTGAAGTACCGTCGTACACGACAGTAGATTGGCAAGGCAGATACGCCGTCAACAAAGTGGCGGAAGTACGTGGCGGTATCAAGAATCTGTTTAATCGCAAACCACCACTTTCGCTCCGTAATAGCTCCGGTCATCAGGTCGGTTACGATCCGCGATATACGGATGACCTGTTGCGTACCTTCTATATAAGCGGTACCTACAAGTTTTAAGCTGCTTCGATACGTACCATGTCCGGGAAAGCGCCTTGCCTTGCAAGGCGCTTTTTTGCCAGCTGCTGGTAAAATGAAAGGATGTTGCCCCTTCCCCTAGACCTCAATAGCGCCCATAGCTGGCTGGCTCAGCGGCTTGATGCCGTCAAGCTCGCGCCGACCGGTGATGTTGTGCCGTCGGAAGAAGCAACGCCGGCAGCTGTGCTGGTCCCTATCGTACTGCATGCCAACGGACCAACCGTGCTGTTCACCAAACGGACGGAGAAACTGACCAAGCATGCCGGCCAGATCAGTTTTCCTGGCGGTCGGATGGAGCTTGATGAGACCCCCGAGCAAGCAGCCTTGCGTGAAACAGAAGAAGAGGTAGGGATTGCTGCCAATCTGGTCACCCCTGTGGGCAGACTGGCGCAGTATGTAACGATATCGCGCTACCGGGTGACGCCGGTGGTTGGCCTCTTGAAGCCTGGATTCGAGTTGGTGCTGCAAGAGGATGAAGTGGCTGAAGCATTTGAAGTTCCCCTTGCCTTTCTCCTGGACAGGCGCAATTTCACCGACAAGGTATTCAACTTACCGGAACGGCGAGCCGTAACCTACGCTTTGAACTGGCAAGGCAAGATTATCTGGGGGGCCACGGCTGGCATGCTGATGACCCTGTATCACACACTGCTGCCCGAATCCAACCTCCAAAAGGCTGACTGACCCGTTACTTATGTATATGAAACTCTCGGTCTGCGAGAGAGGTTTCACCGCGCCCTAGGGCGCATTTTTACGACTGTTTGATTGAAGAGAAACGACATGAGCGCAGCCAATACTGTTCTTACCACCCAGCGCTTGACGCTCGAACCCATTACCGCTGCCCACGCCGCCCAACTGTTGGCAGGCTTAAGCGATGAAATGCTGTACCAGTTCATTCCACAGAATCCCCCAGCTTCGCTCGAAGCGCTGCAAACCCGTTACAAACGCCTTGAAAGTCGTAGCTCGCCCGATGGCGACGAGTGGTGGTTGAACTGGGCTTTACGCCTAACTGACGGTGAGTATGTTGGTGTGATCGACGCAACCGTCGACGAAGACAATATCGCCACCATGGGCTGGTTTATCTTCACCCAGCACCAGCGCAAAGGCTACGCCAAGGAAGCCATCACCAAGCTGCGCGAGCACTTGGAAGGCCCTTTCATGGCAGAGGCGTTCAAGATTTTCATCGATACCCGCAATGCGGCATCGGTAGCGCTGATGGAGTCACTCGGCTTCAAACGCGAAGCGCTTATCCCTAATGCCGATAACTTCAAAGGCAGCAAAAGCGATGAATATCGCTATACCTATGTACCGCCCAGCGTTGCCAAAGCTGCTGCCAAATCCAAAGGCGGCAAGCGATGAGCGATGACGTCGTCGTCGCTTACACCGACGGCGCCTGCAAGGGTAATCCTGGTCCCGGTGGTTGGGGTGCCCTGCTGGTCTACAAAGGACAGGAAAAAGAACTGTTTGGCGGCGAGCCTGATACGACCAATAACCGCATGGAACTCATGGCGGTGATCATGGCGTTGGAAACACTCAAACGCCCATGCAAGGTCAAAGTCTGGCTTGATTCGCAGTATGTGAAGAATGGCATCGAAAGCTGGATTCACGGCTGGAAGCGCAATGGCTGGCGCACTGCAGACAAAAAACCCGTAAAGAACGCGGAGTTGTGGCAACGACTTGATGCTGCACGTAGCCAGCATCAGGTCGATTGGGCATGGGTCAAGGGTCATGCCGGCCACGAAGGTAACGAGCGTGCTGATGCCCTAGCAAACCGTGGTGTCGAGTCGATCCGTTGATGGAGCAGTTCGAACTGGTACCGTACTCGCCAGCGCACCGGCCGATATTGCGTAATATGGCAGAGCTGTACTCGCATGACTTTTCTGAATTAACCGGCATGGCGCTGAAAGAAGAAGGTACCTTTCTGACTGAAGCGCAGTTCGAGCAGTACTTCATTGATGTCTTTAGCGCATTCCTGATCAAGGCTGACGGTAAATGGGCCGGTTTTGCGCTGGTAAGCGATAAGAGCCAACTCAGCGAGGAAACTGGCATCCATGATGTACTGCAGTTTTTTGTCCTACGCGCACAGCGACGCCATGGACTGGGGAAGTCGGTAGCAAAAGCGGTGTTTGACTGTTTCCCCGGCGCATGGGAAGTACGGCAAATGGATCAAAACCCGGCAGCCCGGGCTTTCTGGTTGCAGGCAATCTCTGAATATACCCAAGGCAATTACAGCGAAACCCGCTGGAAGGATGAACAAGGTGGCGGTTGGGTACAGCGCTTTCACACACCGTGAGAGTGCAGATGATGCAAAGGCAATGAACCACCTTTGTTCTACACGCGGGGTAACCGGATGTTGCAACAGCTGTTCACAAAAAATCGACAGGCCAGCCAGGCCTTCATTCTGATTACCGTGTTTCTCGATACGCTCGGGCTGGGTCTCATCATCCCGGTGTTACCAGCGCTGGTAGGCCAGTTCACCCAAAACCCTGATGAACAGGCGCGCTGGTTTGGCTTGCTGTCCGCCATGTACGGCATCATGCAGTTCTTCTGCATGCCTATGCTGGGCGCACTGAGCGACCGGTTCGGCCGCCGCCCGGTGCTGTTGTTGTCTATCTTCGGGTTGGCCTGCAGCCTGCTGGTTCATGCGACTGCCACCTCTTTACTCGCACTATTGCTTATCCGTATTGTCAGCGGCGGAACAGCCGCCAGTTTGTCGGTTGCCAATGCCTATATGGCCGATATCACCGCCCCCGAACAGCGGGGTAAAGCATTTGGCCTGCTCGGTGCTGCGCTGGGCGTGGGGTTTATCTTCGGCCCAGTACTGGGTGGTTTACTGGCCGCCCACGATTTACGCTTACCATTCTTTGTTGCAGCTGGCATGGCCATACTCAACTTTTGCTATGGCTGGTTTGTACTGCCTGAATCCCTGCCCAAAGCGCAACGTTCGCCTGTTACATTCAAGCGCATCAACCCGTTCGCAGCTTTACTGCACCTGGGCAAATTGCAAGGTGTGGGAGGGTTGATCTTCGTCTATGCCTTGGCCATGTTCGCCCAGTTCACCCTGCAAACTACCTGGGTGCTCTATACCCAGTTCCGCTTTGGCTGGACCCCGACAGACAACGGTATTGCCCTTTTCGTGTTCGGGCTCATCGGTGCAGTTGTACAAGGGGGATTACAAAGCAGACTGTTGAAACGCTTTGGCGAAGAAAAACTGGTGATATTGGGGTTCAGCTCGGCAACCCTCGCTTATCTAGCATATGGTTCGATTACCGAGGGGTGGATGATGTACGTGATCATCCTCGCCAACCTGTTGTCTTTTGCCGCGGGCCCTGCTTTGCAGGCTATCGTCTCCAAAGCGGTTGGGCCGACTGAACAAGGGGTGACGCAAGGCTCGCTTAATGCCATCAGCAGCTTGGCTATTGTCTTCGCACCATTGTTGGGTACTGCGATACTGGCAAAGGTGGGGCATCTTCCGCACACGGATTGGCGCATGGGGACGACCTTTTATGTTTGTGCCGTATTGCAAGGCTTGGCATTGCTTCTGGCTTGGCGCCACTTCCGGCAGCCGACATCCAAGTCTATCCATACAGCAACACCCTGATCACAGCTGTGCAGTAAGACCATGAACAAGTTCTAAGAATCGGTTCAAAGTCTGCCGGCCGCTTTCACAGATAGAGATATATTCTTTATGCAAACGCTCTGCATCCAGATCCAGCCCGACCGCGTAACGGACTTTGATGAAGCCATCGTATTGGCGACATGCCAAGGGCTACGCGTCTTCAAACCACTGATCGCCGCTTTCCAGATGGAACAAGGTGAAGACGATGGCCCGTGGATCAACCTTTCCTTCGAAACCGATCAACCTGCCCGTGTATGGCCATTGTTGCAAGCCGCCTTTTATGATGCCGGCCCTTTGGGCGACGTCATGCGGGCAAGCTCGATGGCCGTGTGCAGCGGCAAAAATGGCTGGGACGATTACTTGCTGCTTTATCACTATGACAATACCCTTGAGCTCGACAGCTTTGATGAAACAGACGGTACACCCGGCTAACCGCGATACTCGTCATTAACTAAACAGCTTGGTTTAAGAATCTATTCACTATCTGTCACGAGCAGTTGTCAGCAGGGCGCAGAGCGACGCAAGAACCGGAATGTGCCTGGGTGCATGAGGACTTGGAGTAGCAATGAAGCCTGATAACGACCGCGCAGTAGAGATAGCGAACAGGTTCTCTGAAATTTGGAAACTTCATGCGTCAAATCATCCTCGATACCGAAACCACCGGCCTGCGGGTAGAAGACGGCAACCGCATACTGGAAGTTGCGGCGGTTGAAATGGTCAGCCGCAAATTGTCCGCGCCCGACCGCCATATGCACCGCTTCATCAACCCTGAAAGGGACAGCGAAGAAGGCGCGTTGAAGGTACACGGCTTGACCACCGAGTTCCTGGCCGATAAACCGAAATTCGCCGACATCGTGGACGAGTTCCTCAACTTCGTATGCGGCGCGGAACTCATCATCCACAACGCGCCCTTTGACGTCGGCTTCCTGAATATGGAATTGGAACGCCTGGGGCGAGGCAAGATCACCGACTATGTCAGCGGTATCATCGATACGCTCAAAGACGCCAAGGAAATGTTCCCAGGAAAGCGGAACAGCCTCGATGCCTTATGCGACCGCTTTGATGTGGACCGCAGTGCCCGTACATTGCACGGTGCGTTGATCGACTGCGAATTGCTGGCGGAAGTGTACCTAAGCATGACGCGGGGCCAGGATAGCTTGCTGATCGACCTTGCACAGGTAGATACGCATGATCCGCATCACTCATCCGCACTTGGCCAACATGGTTCGCGAGGCCCACTCAAAGTTCAAGCGCCTAGCGCTGAAGAACTGGCCGAACACGAGGCTTACCTCGATACACTCGATAAGACAGTCAAAGGCAGTTGTATGTGGCGTACGCTGGAATCAAAGCCGGAAGTAAGCGCATGACGCGTTTCGTTGCCCTGCTGCCTGCAGCTGGCTCGGGCAGCCGGATGACAGCCGACCGACCAAAGCAATACCTGCCCTTACTGGGTAAACCTTTGTTGTTTCATACCTTGCTGGCGCTGGCTGACACACCCGAGATCGACCAGGTAGTCTTAGTGCTGTCGCCCGAAGACACAGGGTTTGACGCAGCATTGACGGGTATCGATCTGGACAGTGAACTCAGCGGCAAACTGACCGTATTGCGTTGTGGCGGAGACAGCCGTGCAGAAACTGTACGCAATGGTTTGACTGCAATTGCGTCTAATCTGGCTACTGACGACTGGGTGCTTGTACATGATGCCGCTCGCCCCTGTCTGCGATCGACAATCGTCAGCAAATTGATTGTCTCGTTGCGTGATGACCCTGTTGGCGGCCTATTAGCAGTACCCATCGCCGATACACTCAAACGTGCGGACTCAGCTGAACGCATTGCCGCCACCGTACCGCGTGATGCGCTGTGGCGCGCGCAAACCCCGCAGATGTTTCGCCATGGCATGCTGCTGGCAGCTCTGCAAACAGGCGCAGACGGCAGCATTACCGACGAAGCCAGCGCTATAGAGGCCCAAGGTTTGGCCCCCCGCCTTGTTATGGGTGACGAGCGAAATATCAAGGTCACCTACCCGACAGACCTTGCATTAGCAGCACTCTACCTACAAGCAGCACAGCCTGATTAACTGGCTGTGTCGCTCATTCAAATCAAAAAGGTACAACGATGAATTTCCGTATTGGTCAAGGCTGGGACGTACATCGTCTGGTGGAAGGCCGCTCGCTGATTCTGGGTGGTGTCCACATCCCGCACGATAAAGGTTTACTCGGCCACTCCGATGCCGACGCATTGTTGCACGCCATTACCGATGCTCTACTTGGCGCGGCTGGGCTCGGCGACATTGGTCGGCATTTCCCGGATACGGCGGCCGAATTCAAGGGGGCAGATAGCCGGGTCCTGTTGCGTGAAGCCTATCGCCGCGTACAGGCCGCAGGATGGGCGCTCGGTAATCTCGATGCTTCCATTCTGGTCCAGGCGCCAAAGATGGCCCCGCATATTCCAGGCATGGTCGCCAACCTGGCGCTTGACCTTGGCATCGACCCTACCCAGATCAACATCAAAGCCAAAACCTACGAGAAACTTGGCCCCGTTGGCGAAGGACAAAGTATTGAAGCGCAGGCGGTGTGCCTGCTGGTAAAAACGACTTCATGACTCGTCTGTCCGCTTATCTCTGCCTTGCCTCCAGTATGGCGCTGGTAGGCAGTTATGTTGCCTTGTCCAAGCCCTTGGCCACTGTCTTGCCTGTATTTCTGCTTGCCTGGCTTCGCTTCGGTATTGGCGGGCTTGCCATGCTGCATTGGCTGAAAAAGCCGGCCGATGAACCGCCGATGTCGTCACAAACCAAGAAGCTACTGTTTCTGGAATCCTTCATCGGGAATTTTCTCTTCACCCTTTGCATGCTGTTTGGCGTCAGCCTCACTACTGCGGTATCGGCCGGTGTGATCATGGCGGCGATTCCTGCTGTCATTGCAATTCTGAGCTGGTTGCTGCTGGGTGAGAAAGTGTCACGCCGGGTCTGGGCCGCAGTAGGTTGCGCCATGCTGGGCATCGGCCTGCTTGCCATAGCAGACACCAACCCTACAGAATCCAGTACTACCGCAAGCCAAGCTTGGCTGGGCAACCTGCTGGTCTTTGGTGCAGTTGTCTGCGAATCTGTCTACGCCGTCATCGGTAAAAAGTTGACCGGGGTACTCGGTCCCAAGCGCATTACCGCCCTCATCAACTTATGGGGGTTCGTGCTTATGACGCCGATGGGGCTTTTTGTTGCCTATACGTTTGACTTTGCCCGTGTACAGCTGGACAGCTGGTTGCTGCTTCTCTTTTACGCGCTGGCGGCAAGCATTTGGACAGTATGGCTTTGGATGACCGGCCTCAAACGTGTGCCAGCCAGCCAAAGCGGTATCTTTACGGTAATGCTGCCTATTTCTGCAGCCATGGTTGGCGTGCTGGTTCTGGGCGAGCAACTAAGCAGCATGCAGATATTGGCCTTTGTTATCGCATTGGTTGGCATTCTGCTGGCAACATTGCCCGGGAGAAGGGTGGACGCTGTTATCGCATGAGAACCTATTCAAAGTCTGCTGCGCGTCAGCGATACGGCGTTGAAAACACCCTCGGAATGCTCATTTACAGTGCGTAAACTCCACTTCCTCGGGTATTTTCGCCTTGTCTCGCTTTAGCTCGTAAGACTTTGAACAGATTTGTAGGAAAGCCGGTTCCCGCCTCAAATACCTTTTAAAAGGAAACCCGATGTCCCCACTGATTCAGGCCAGTGAACTCGCAAAACAGCTGGGTCGAGCTGACTTGGTTCTTATCGATTGCCGCCATGAACTGGCCCAACCGGAAGCCGGCAAGCAAGCCTACGAGCAAGGCCACCTGCCCGGGGCAGTATTTGCGCATTTGGACCAGGACCTGTCAGGGCCCAAGACTGGGCGCAATGGTCGCCATCCCCTGCCCGACCCATTGCAACTTGCTGTAAAACTCGCAGCCCTCGGTATACGTACTGGTTGCCACGTCGTCGCTTACGATGCACAAGGAGGCATGTTTGCGGCACGCCTGTGGTGGTTGTTGCGTTGGCTGGGTTTTGAATCTGTACAAGTGCTGGATGGCGGCGTGAATGCATGGCTGGCGGCAGGGGGGCAACTGGATGCAAATCCGCCCAACATCACTGTCGGCACATTCGAGGCAAAGCCGCAGAACGCCAAGATAGTGAATGCCGATACGGTATTGGATAACCTGGACCGGCAGGAATTCGTCGTGATCGATGCCCGGGCGCCAGGCCGATTCGCTGGCGAAGGCGAAACACTGGACCCTATTGCAGGGCATATTCCTGGGGCGATGAACCGTTTCTTCCAACTGAATCTGCAAGCCGATGGCCGCTTCAAGCCAGCCGAGACACTGCGTAGCGAGTGGCAAGTATTTCTTGATGGCCGTGACGTGCACGACACTGTGCAGCAATGCGGTTCTGGCGTGACAGCCTGCCACAACCTGCTGGCACTGGCAGTCGCCGGTATGCCAGGCAGCCGGCTATACCCCGGTTCGTGGAGCGAGTGGTGCTCAGAGCCCGGCAGGCCAGTGGCGCGTGGCGCAGCCTAGCCACAAAAGATCAGCCCAGTAGTCTTAACGAGCTATATCACGTTCAGACTACCGGGCTGAATTAGCCATACCAGGAGAAGGACTTATAGGTACTTCTTCTTGATCTCCGCCAACTTCCCATCCTTATTCATCGTTGCCAATGCATCGTTCAGCTGTTTGATCGTGCCGTCAGCTACGCCCTTGCCGCAAGCGAGATACATCTCTGCTTCCTTGAAGGTCAGGATCACCTTGATGCCGGTGATTTTCTTTTCCTTGACCAGGGTGCCGCCCACTGCCTCACTGGTTGCCCAGTAATCAATGCGGCCCGCAACAAGTTTTTCCGGGTTTTGGGCATCATTGGTCGTCTCTTCAACCTTATAGCCCCCTTCCTTTAGGAAGTTGGCGATGGCATCGCCACGGTAGCCGCCAATCTTGGCGCTCTTTGCGTCCTCGATCTTGGCAACAGGCTTGGCGTCATTCTTGGCGTACAACACCCACTTATTTGCCACCAATGGGCCTACCCATTTGAACAAGGCTTCGCGTGGCGGTGTACGTGTCGTGGAGTACACACAGGTATTGGGCTCTTTCTGGGCCATGTCGTAAGCACGCTCCCAGGGAAGCATTGAGATCTTGATAGTAACGCCCGCACGTTTGGCCATCTCCTCCACCGCCTCGGTCGCGACCCCCGAAACCTTACCAGAGACGGTCATGTTGAATGGCGGCGACTCTTCCGTAGTAAACGTCAAAGGGTCTGCTGCAAAGGCTGGTACAACAGCAAGGGCACAAGCTAGGGCAAGCACTTTCATCCAGAAACTCCTCATATCTATTTATTTAGAGCAGGTAGAAAAACCCGGACACTGGCAGTACACACTTGGTCGCCTAGCACCGGTTGTGAATCAACTCACGTCAACACCTGTCCCAAACCTTGTCACGTCAACGTGATCTGGATTTACAAGCAGCCCAGCGTCCTCGTACACCAATCCGTATGCCGGTTTTTTGCTTTACGCTGCTGCGGGTCATGAACAGGTCCCTAGTAAAATAGTTCATCAACACCGCTTGTATAGGCGTTACTACGCAATAGACAACGAACTGGGCTATGTCGACCCCATCAGCTCACTAAACTGTGCACAAAATGTAACAACCGCTCCACCAGCGCACACCCAATTAAGCGGCGTTTACATAACGTAAATAGGCTTTCGGAAAGCGTTCCCAACGCAGTATCACAGACGCGCTACGGGCTTTGTGTGGGCTCTCAGCGCAACAGGATAAGCGCTGTTCCCAGCACCGTGAGCGCGGCGCCAAACCAGGCCCCGGGCGCAGGCGAGCGACCCAAACGCCACCATAACAACGGCAATACCAGCACTGGCGAGACCGAGGACAAAACCGCCACCATACCGACATTGCCATACTTGAGTGCCAACAGCACCAGCGTCATCCCGACACCCATGGCAAGCAAGCCATTGGTGGCTGTCTGACGAAATACCTGGAAGGTGAGCGGGTGATGTGCCATCGCTACGCGTACCCCGCCGAAAAGCAGTAGGAAATGCATCGCACCAGCGGCCGTAATGCGTACTGCTGAAGCCGCAACCGGGTCAACATCGGGCGTCATCACCGGTTTGGCAAGCAGCGTTCCCAGGGCTTGGCACAGCGCGGCAATCAGACCCAGTGCGATGCCCACACGTACATCGCCCTGGTCCATTTCCCACTCATGATTTTCCTCGGCGCGACGCCCCAGCAAAACCGCCGCCATGACGCCCGCTACCGTTAGCAACGCACCAAACATGGCCTGACTGTTCATGGTTTCACCCAGCCATACAAAACTCAGCAAGGGCGTGAACAATGCATGGCTGGCAAACAGTACGCCGGTCCGGCGTGGGCCAAGCCGGTTCATCGCAGCAAACAATGCGGTATCGCCAATGAAGATGCCTATCAGCCCGCTCAGCGCCATCGCGCTCATCAAACCAGGGCTTAACGTCCGCCAGCCACCATCCACCAGGCAGAACAGCCATAAGGCTGTTGCGACAATCAACAGCCTCCAGCGATTGAATGCGAAAGGTCCCAGATGGCGGGCCGGGGCGACAGCGAGAATCGACCCGATCGCCCAACAAGCCGCCGCAACGAGCGCGAGCAGGTCGTAAGGTAAGAACATAGCAACTTATTGATAGAAAATGGAAAAGCGCGCAAGTTTAGCAGCCAACGCCTCTGGCAGCTTGATACAACACCAATGTCGCCATTTCTGTGGCGACCCGGTTGTCGGACATGCGCAGTGCCGCCTATCGGGAAGGTAGTCAGCATCGGAATGCGCGGCGTAAGGTGGTAGCTCTAGTGCAGTACGCCATGGGGGGAATATCGCCATGATCGACAGCATCAATAACAAGCTGCCCAGCTTGGGCATTACGCAGAGTTTGGGCAAGTCTCAGGAAGCCCAAAACCGGCAAATCGAACAACTTGCCAGTGGTAAACGCGTCAACCGCGCTTCGGATGACCCTGCTGCGAGCGTTATCATTTCGCAGTTTGCCTCGCAGATTGCAGGCAGCAACCAAGCCGCACGCAACCTCAACGATGGCATTTCACTCGCGCAGACAGCAGATGGCGCACTAAGCACCGTCGAAGATAACACCCAACGTATTCGCGAACTGACCGTACAAGCCGGCAATTCAACGCTCAGCGTTTCTGATCGTGCCGCAATCCAAAGTGAAGTCGACTCACTAAGCCAAGCCAACAACGACACTTTGAACAGCGCCAACTTCAACGGCCAGTCTCTGTTTCAAGGTAACAGCCTGACATTCCAAAGCGGCCCGAATGCGGGCGGCGACAATCAGATCAGCGTCTCGGTAGGTATACGCGCTGCACCCACAAGCAGTGGCGGCCTCAATACCGCCAATGGCAACATCGATTTATCCACTGCCGCCAGCGCAACTGCCGCCCTGGACAGCATCGACCAGGACATCAACCGAATCACTGACAGCCGCGCCAGTCTGGGGGCATTGAATAAACGGTTTGAAGCGGGTATCGCCAGTCTGCAAAGCAATGCAGAAAACCTTTCCGCCGCACGCAGCCGAAGCGAAGACACCGACTATGCCGCAGCGACCTCTCGCCTAGCGCAGGAGCAAATCAGAAATAGTGCAGCCAATGCCGTCCAAGTGCAGGCCAATGCCAGTGCAAGCAAAGTAGTGTCGCTGCTGCGCTCATAAGTCCATCAGCTCAACAAAAACAAAAAGGCACCATAAGGTGCCTTTTTGTTTTACGACCAACCGGGATCAGCGACGACGGAACTGTCCAGGGCGTGGACCACTGCCTGCACCAGGTGCCCGTTCGTCTTTATGACGGAAGCTCACCCGTGCCTTGGTCAGATCGTAAGGTGACAGCTCCACTGTGACCTTATCGCCTTCCAGGATGCGGATACGGTGCATACGCATCTTGCCGGACACGTAGGCCATCACTTCTACCCCATTATCCAGCTTCACACGGAAGCGGGTATCGGGCAGGACTTCCACTACGACACCGTCCAGTTCAATCAGTTCTTCTTTTGCCATGCTGCCAGTTTCTCCTTTGTCGCACCCGGCGGGGCGGCGACTCGGTAATGAGTTAAGGTTGATTTCGGGCAGGGGCAGGTGCCCATCTGCGCCTGGCTTGGCAAACTGCCAAAGCCGTTGTGCTGGTCGCCGCATGCTTGGCGTCGACACCGGAAAACAGGTGCGAAACGGCGGCTAAACAGGCGGAACGGCAAGCGCCGCAAGGAAGCCAACCGAACACGATTGGGCAAAACCATCCGGTTTGCACCCTCGCACTATACAGGTTTAAGTGTTTTAGCTTAAGCACGGACGCTAAATGACTGATTGCTCGGCAGGTTTCAGCATTCAGTCAGACTGGTCATTCCTTAGCGTGACGTACACGTTCCTCCTTTAAAATACATCAAACTTGACTATACAACTTCGCTGCGCGCATAGTTGTCGACAGTCTCAACATCTCCCACCTTCGAGGAAGCCCCATGCCCGCCGATCGCCAGGACCTACGCCTAGATACCAGCCGCAGCATCAAAGCCCCGCGTGGCGATAAGCTGCACTGCAAGAGCTGGCTCACAGAAGCGGCCTATCGCATGATCCAGAACAATCTGGATGCAGAGGTTGCCGAGCATCCTCACGCATTGGTGGTTTACGGAGGTATAGGCCGTGCAGCACGCGATTGGGCAAGTTTTGATCGCATTCTCGCCAGCCTGCGCGAACTGAACGACGATGAAACCTTGCTGATTCAGAGTGGCAAGCCGGTTGGTGTGTTCCGCACCCATTCAGATGCACCGCGTGTTTTGTTGGCCAATTCCAACTTGGTGCCGCATTGGGCAACGTGGGAGAAGTTTCACGAACTCGACCGTAAAGGTCTGATGATGTACGGCCAGATGACGGCAGGCTCCTGGATCTACATCGGCACCCAAGGCATTGTTCAGGGTACCTACGAGACCTTTTACTCAGTCGCCAATCAACACTTCAATGGCAAACCTGCCGGGCGATGGATACTGACCGGCGGCCTTGGCGGCATGGGTGGCGCACAACCCTTGGCCGCCACCATGGCGGGTTTCAGCATGATTGCGGTGGAGTGCGACGAGACCCGCATCGACTTCCGCCTCAAGACCCGTTATCTGGACAAGAAAGCACAGACGCTCGATGAGGCGCTCGCCCTGCTTGATGCTGCCAAAGCAGCAGGCAAGCCGGTGTCGGTTGGTCTTCTGGGCAATGCGGCCGATGTATTCAGCGAACTCGTGGTCCGAGGCATCACCCCCGATGTGGTGACCGACCAGACCAGTGCCCACGACCCCATCAACGGTTATCTGCCGCAGGGCTGGACGCTTGTACAGTGGCGCGACAAACAAAAAACCATGCCGGACAGCATCACCCTGCCCGCCAAGCAGTCGATGGCAATCCAAGTACAGGCGATGCTGACACTGCAATCACGCGGGGCCGCCACGCTGGACTACGGTAATAACATCCGCCAGATGGCCAAGGACATGGGTGTCGCCAATGCTTTTGACTTCCCTGGTTTTGTTCCGGCGTATATCCGTCCGCTATTCTGTGAAGGCAAGGGCCCATTCCGCTGGGTTGCTTTGTCTGGCGACCCCGAGGACATCTACAAGACCGATGCCAAGGTCAAAGAGCTGATCCCGAACGATGCGCATCTGCACAACTGGCTTGATATGGCGCGGGAACGGATCGCCTTCCAGGGCCTGCCGGCGCGTATCTGCTGGGTGGGGGTCGAAGACCGGTATCGGCTTGGAATGGCATTCAACGAGATGGTCAAAAAGGGCGAGCTGAAAGCGCCTATCGTCATCGGCCGCGACCATCTGGATACCGGTTCGGTCGCCAGCCCAAATCGCGAAACCGAATCGATGAAGGACGGTAGCGATGCCGTCAGCGACTGGCCCTTGTTGAATGCCCTGCTCAACACCGCTGGCGGCGCGACATGGGTTTCCCTGCACCACGGCGGCGGGGTAGGCATGGGTTTTTCGCAACACAGTGGGGTTGTAATCGTGGCAGACGGCACAGATGCTGCACGAGCACGGCTGGAGCGAGTACTGTTCAATGACCCGGCCACTGGGGTGATGCGGCACGCAGATGCTGGATACGAATTAGCGAAACAAACTGCACACAAAGTGGGTCTTAAGCTCCCCTCCCTATAAAAAACATAGATAGCCATGCCACGTAACATCCGCCTGATCCGTGCCGATAGTCTTAAGCCTATGCCGTGGAAAAATGGCGGCGGAATAACGCGGGAGCTGGCAGTCTACCCATCCGGTGCCAGCATGACCGATTTCGCCTGGCGCATCAGCTTGGCCGATGTCGAACATGATGGTGCATTTTCGATCTTCCCCGGCGTCAACCGCAGCATTGTGCTGCTGGACGGCAAAGGCATGCGCCTGAACTGGGCCGATGGTGCCCGGCACGATCTGCAGCGCTACCAGCCATTCGCGTTTGCCGGCCACGAGGCGTTGGATTGCCAGCTGTTCGATGGCCCGACCGTCGACTTCAACCTGATGCTCCGCCGTGGCAAGGTCAATGGCCGGTTGGTAAGCCAACATCTGGCCAAAGGCGAAAGCCGGACAGAAATGCTGGCCGAAACCGATGATTTCCTGCTGGTTTTTTGCGCGGCAGGCCGTGTGGAACTACGTGGCGAAGCCTGTGGCACCTCCATACTCGAACGGTTCGATGCGATCGAGATCGGCCCTGGCACTGCCCAAAGCGGTCAACTCGTCGGTATCGACCCGGACAGCGTACTACTGCTGGCGCGACTGCAACTGCTGGAACCGAAACAGTGAATCAAGATGCCATCTGGCAAAACCTCCACCTCTGCCCGTCGGGTGACATAGACCAAACCCTACCCAATGCAGCGATCGTTGTACGGCAAGGAAAGGTCGCTTGGCTGGGGCCATACGATGCCATCCCCACAGAACATACGGGCTTGCCGCGCCACGACATGGGTGGCCGCTGGGTAACGCCAGGCCTGGTCGACTGCCATACCCATCTGGTCTACGCCAGCCAGCGTGCCGATGAATTTGCCCTGCGCCTTGCGGGTGCGAGCTACGAGGAAATCGCCCGTGCCGGTGGCGGTATCCTGTCCAGCGTGCGGGCAACCCGCGCCGCCAGCGAAGACGAGTTATTCCGCCAGTCAGCCGGTCGGTTGGAAGACCTGTTGGCGGAAGGCGTCAGCGCGGTCGAGATCAAGTCCGGTTATGGGTTGGATACCACGAGCGAGGCAAAAATGCTGCGCGTGGCACGACGGCTGGGAGAGCATTACGGTATTACCGTTCGAACCACGTTTCTGGGCGCACATGCCCTGCCCCCCGAATATGCCAATCAGGCGGACGACTATATCAGCCACATCTGCCAGAGCATGCTGCCCACACTGGCTGCTGAAGGGCTAGTCGATGCAGTCGACGTGTTCTGCGAAAAGATAGGCTTCAACCTCGCCCAGACAGAACGCGTCTTCGAAACGGCTCAAAACCTTGGGTTGCCAATCAAGTTGCATGCCGAGCAATTGTCCAACCTGGGTGGTACAGCATTGGCTGCACGGTTCCAGGCACTGTCGGCAGACCACCTCGAATTCCTCGACGAAGCCGGCGTTGCCGCCATGGCGGCAAGCGGCACGGTAGCGGTGCTGCTACCTGGTGCGTATTACTTCATCCGGGAAACCCAGCTACCGCCGATAGCATTGCTACGCCGCTATGGAGTACCCATTGCCATCGCCACAGACAGCAATCCAGGCACGTCGCCCACCACCTCGCTGCTGCTGATGCTGAACATGGCCTGCACCCTGTTCCGCCTTACTGTGCGGGAAGCCCTGCTTGGCGTAACCCAGCACGCTGCCAAGGCCCTGGGTCTGCAAGACAGCCATGGCCAGCTCGCAGTAGGGCGGTCTGCCGACTTCGTTGTCTGGTCAGTGGAAAGCCTCAGCGAACTGGCCTATTGGCTAGGCCGTAACCCTGCCTACCAGGTTGTTCGCCAAGGCTGCATCTACACGAGCAGGAAAGACACTGTATGAAGCAACTTTTCGCCGAACGCGCCCTTCTGCCCGAAGGTTGGCACCATCATGTGCTGTTGGGCTGGGATGATGCCGGCATCCTCGTGCAGGTCCATCCTGATGCCACACAACCTGCCGGCGTTGCCAAAGCCGATGGCCCCCTGTTGCCTGGGGTGCCGAATCTACATTCCCATGCGTTCCAACGCGCCATGGCGGGGCTTACCGAATACCTGGCACAACCGACAGACAGCTTTTGGAGCTGGCGCGAGCTGATGTACCGCTTCGCCCAACGCCTTTCGCCCGAACACCTGTATGCAGTGGCGTGCCAGCTGTATATCGAGATGCTGAAGGCCGGCTACACCTCGGTCTGCGAATTTCATTACATCCACCATGCACCGGACGGCCAAGCCTATGCCAACCCGGCAGAATTATCGGAATGCCTGATCGCAGCAGCCGCAGAGGTTGGCATCGGTCTGACTTTGCTACCGGTGCTTTACCAGCAAGCGGGTTTCGGCCCCAGGCCCCCGCTGCCGGAACAAGCCCGTTTCATTGCCAGTACCGACTGGATGTTGGTATTACAAACACGGCTGCGGGGCAGCCATCCCGAACACGCCCGCCTACGCTATGGCGTA
The DNA here is from genome assembly GCF_052601015.1 of Chitinimonas violaceus. Classification (NCBI taxonomy): domain Bacteria; kingdom Pseudomonadati; phylum Pseudomonadota; class Betaproteobacteria; order Neisseriales; family Chitinibacteraceae; genus Chitinimonas; species Chitinimonas violaceus. The sequence continues at coordinate 56,071 of NZ_JBQXDJ010000019.1, forward strand.
GCCCCCCACTCCCTGCGGGCAGTAACACCTGTGGAGCTCGATCGCGTCCGTACCGGTTTGCACGCCATCGACTCACACGCACCCATCCATATTCATATTGCCGAGCAGATACAGGAAGTTACCGATTGCGAAGCCCTGCATGGTCAACGCCCAGTGGCATGGCTGCTGGACAATCAACCTGTCGATGCCCGCTGGTGCCTGGTTCACGCAACGCATATGACCCCGGCGGAAGTACAGAGCTTGGCTACCAGCGGCGCGGTTGCCGGAATTTGCGCCACTACCGAAGCCAACCTGGGGGATGGCATTTTCGCCGGTGTGGACTATCTGGCGCGGAACGGTGCATGGGGTATCGGGTCAGACAGCCACATCAGCGTCAGCGTGGTAGATGAATTACGTGGCCTTGAATACAGCCAGCGCCTGCGCGACCAACGCCGCAATGCCCTCGCCACAGCCACGCACCCCAACGTTGCCGAACGACTCTGGCAGGAAGCCATCGCAGGCGGGTCACGCGCCAGCGGCCGATCCATTGCCGGATTAGCCTTGGGGCAGCAAGCCGATTGGTTGGTGCTTGACCCTGAACACCCCAACTTGGCTGGTCGCAAAGATGACCAGCTATTGGCCGGACTGGTGTTCTGCCAACACGGCAATACCCCGATCAAGCAAGTGGTGGTGGCTGGCGAAACCCTGGTTAAGGATGGTCATCACGCTCGAGATGCAAAGTCGGCACGTGATTATCGTCTGGCTCTAAAGGCGCTGTTGGAATAATTGGCCCAGTAAAGCGGTTCTGGTTAGGCATGCAAGCGCAAACAGTACGTGGGTACGGCAAGCTTGCATAACAACGCCGGAAGGGTTTTGTTAGCCCTGCGAATGGCGGCCAACAAAACCCAGCAACGCGTTTCTGGCTAGGCGAGCAAGCGTAGACAGTACGTGGGTACGGCAAGCTTGCTCAACAACGCCAGAAGGGTTTTGTTGACCGCCCTACCGCCAGACACAAAATAGGAATTCATAAGTATATGCAAACCCATACCCTGCACGAAGGCACGATACCACTGCTGATTTCGATGCCACACGTGGGTACAGCATTACCACCCGAGTTGATGCAACGTATGCAGCCCGTAGCCCAACAGTTGGATGACACCGACTGGCACCTGGAACAGCTTTACAGCTTTGCTCGGGACATGGGTGCATCCATTCTGGTGCCGAAGTATTCCCGCTATGTCATCGACCTCAATCGACCACGGGACAATGCCAATCTTTACCCGGGCCAGGATACGACTGGCTTGTGCCCTGTCGACACATTCGCCAAGCAGCCCCTGTATAAAGCCGGCGATGAACCAGACGATACGGAAATCGCCGCCCGGGTACCCGTCTATTGGCAGCCCTACCATACCGCGCTGGGCCACGAATTAGCGCGTATCAAAGCCCAGCATGGCCATGCACTGCTTTGGGAAGCGCATTCGATATGTTCGGAAGTGCCGCGCTTCTTTGAAGGACGCCTGCCTGATATCAACCTTGGTACCGCCAATGGTGCATCTTGCAGTGCCGGACTCGGTGAAGCGCTACTGGCTGCAGCGCAAAGTCAAAGTGGTTATAGCGCCGTACTGAACGGCCGCTTCAAAGGCGGCCATATCACCCGCCATTACGGCCAGCCAGCCCATGGCATCGATGCTGTGCAGCTGGAACTTTCACAACGAACTTATATGCAGGAATCTGCCCCCTACGACTATCAACCAGCGCTGGTCCAGCAAGTACAGCCTGTATTGCGTAAGTTGTTGCAGACCTTTATGGATTTCCGGCCCACCGTGTAAAAACCTGCCCACCATCTAATTGCGCGGCTGTAACCAAGACTTAGGTGTTGTTCGAAATTACTAAAGCAAAAGGACCCATCTGAAGACGGGTCCTTTTGTTTGGTACATCACAGCGCTACACCAGTGCTTAAGCCTTAGCGGCTGCAACCTCCATTTTTCTGGCGGTATCGAAAATCCAATCTGGAATCGGGTTGGTCACAACGTTGGGAAAGTCCCGTACAGATGCATGTTGCTGAGCATCGCCAGTAACCATGCGCAGCAGCAAATCCGTACCTGCCTTGAAATAATAGGTAGATGGACCTTTACCCTGTCGGGTAAAAGTCCAGCCATCCGCGGCATAGCCCAGCACTGTTTCGCGCCCCACATAGACTGCACTGTGGTCATGCAGTACAGACCGGGGCAGGAACAGTTCGTGAAATGGCGTCACTTCCTGGTCCAGCTGTAACTCAAACAACTTAACGCCGAAGTCCATCACCTCCCTGGAGTAAGCGACTTTCTGCTTATGGCTTTGTTTATGCTCTGCATCGCCGACTTCCGACATCCACAACCTGTGGCCGGTTTCCTTTTCCGACCATGGGTTGAAGAGGCCATCAATCCGGCAAATGTTCCGCGTGTAATCAAACCAGCAGTAGCCCGAGGTGATCTGGTCCTCCTGCTGCATAGGCGACCAGTAGGAGACATACGCACCACTCCATTGCGCAGGCAATAACGGTGGCGATGGCGGCGGGGTATATATATGCATCGTCTGTTCCTCAGCGCCCCAGTGCGTAACCCAGATTCCGCACCAGTGCCTCCTGCATATCTGGCAATGCTTTGCGGCGTTCCTCAAAACTCTGCGTCAGTTCTGCTGTATCCAGATGCATGCGGTCGGCAGCGGTTTCAAACCAGCGCCGGCTGCTGTTTGCATGGTCTTTAAACAGCTTCACCAAAGGCATTGCGCGGGAATCGAAGTTTTCCAGCGCGGCGGAAACCGTGGAATCCGTACTGAGCGCCTTAACAAGCAGCTGAGAGACAACCACCGCCATGGTGGTGCCATGGCCAATCGAAAAGTGCCCCGATTGGAGCGCGTCGCCAATCAAGACGAATTTACCGTCATAGGATTTCTCATGACTCAAGGTCATGAAATTCCGCCAGCCCAACCCTGGTTGCCCAATCAAACCATGGCCTTCCAATTCGGTTTGGAAAATATCCGCCATATACGCGGCCGACTGTTCATCGGACATTTGATCCAACCGGGAGCTGGCAAAGGTTTCTTCGCTGCATTCCACGATAAATGTACTCATTTCATTCGAGTACTTATAGGAATGCGCGATGAAAATGCCTTTGCCATGGGTACGGAATACCAGATTCATCTGGTTGAACAACTGCTTGGTGCCATACCAGATATATTTGTTATTACCGTATTCAACTTGCGGTGTCAGCACCTCAGAAAAATGCGTTGTCTTTTGATTGACGCCATTAGACAACACAACAAGATCATATTCTTCGCATTGCGATTTCGGATCGGTACCGAGTGGAGACTCGTAATAGATCTTTATCCCAACCGATTCACACTTTTCCCGTAATGCCTGAACCAAGCCTTGACGCCCTGCACCACAAAGCGTGACACCGGTACTTGTCAAATTAGGCTCGTTACGATGAACCAGCTTGAACTCTTCCAGAAACTGCGGATGGAGTTTTTCCGAGTCATTAATATAAGAAAGCGGATTAGCCGGGTGGTGTGGCGGCCGCCCAGGCAACACTACCCCCCAGCCCACCACTTCTTCTTTGGTGTTCTTTTCAATAACATCAATGTGCCAGTCAGGTTTATGCTTCTTCATCTGGCTGGCAAACATAAGCCCGGCGGGACCGGCACCAACAACAAGAATCTTCATCAATTCACCCTTCCTAGTTTGTACCAAACATTTTGCTTCTTTTGCATCTTCTGCAATTCGTCATAGGGTGCAGAAGTAAAATACAGCTTATCTGCCATATCAGGCGGATAGATATTCGGTAGTTTCTTATGCATGTAACGGGTATATCTCGCACGCATAAAGAAAATAGGATTGGAACTGCTCAGTACGTCGTAATTGGCCCGCGCCATATCCTGCATGGCGTCAGCCTGTACTTTGCGCAGCTCGGTAAATTCAGGCAATACCTTGTCCAACACATGGTTATGTTTATCCAGGAGGGTTGCAAAAACAAATGCATCCTCCAGCGCCATATTCATGCCTTGCCCCAGGAAAGGCGCAGTAGCATGTGCCGCATCACCAATAAGCACGACATTGCTCTTATAGTGGAATGTACTGGAACGCACATTGATCAGGTCATTGCTGGGTTTCTGGACAAACTGCTCCACCATTTCCTGCCTGATTGGCAACGGTAAACTCCCAAAGTAGCGGTTGAAAAAGTCCGCCATAACATTCTTATCCTGTGTCGCCAAGCTAAGCGTACCGGTGAATGGCAAACAGATGGCGAAGCTGATGCTGCCATCGGGAATGGTCGCAGCCCGGCCTGCAAATACCCCTTTGGAATCCATACCAAAGAAATACAACAGGTCTTTTCTATATCCCAGTGCCGTTGCGTCGGGCAATACCAAAGTCTTGTAACCGTGCCGGAAAAAGCTCTGATGGAATTCAAAACGGCGCATTGCGCCTTGCATGCTCTGGCGGACGGCCGAATATGCGCCATCTGCACCAATGATCAAATCCCCCTGAATACTCTTGATATTGCCATCCTTGTCTTGGATAAGCAGGGATTTTTTCTCCAGGTCCACATCCAGGCATTTATGCTCAAAGTAATAATTTACTTTGTTCAGATAGGCATGCTTACTCAAGAGCCGCTGAAAAGCGGCACGATTAAGCGATAAAGGATAAAAATCCTCCAATGGCGTCAATTCACGAACACGATATTTCCCACCAACGGAAAATGCCATACCGACAATCTTCTCACCGCATTGCTCCAATTCCTCCCGGGGAATACCTGCGGACAATACGGCTTTAATACCTCTTACCGTCATACTCACACCAATAGCGCGTGAGCTGACTAAATCGACATAGGACGACAGATCCTGTAATGGGTCGCCCCTTTTTTCAATAACGTGAACATCATGTCCCCGCCTCGCCAAATAAATAGCGGTTAAACTACCTGCCAGGCCACCCCCGACAATAATGATCTTATGCATACTAGGCCTCTCTGATTATTTTTCCCTGAGCTAGATCTGTCATGTGCTGGTAATAAAATTCCAACATATCTAGCTGCGCTTTACCTACCACACCGGTTTCAAGATTCTTTGCATAGTCAGCTAATTTTCGGCAGCGCTTGGCTAACATCTGGCAGCCCAAACTATAGTCGTCGATCACTTTAGGATTAACCGGGTCAGGTATTGGCGGTGCTGCATTCCGACCGGGAATACCGGATGGCATATTCATCAGACTCGCAGAAAGCGGGCGCAACAGTCCGGTCATGATATCGATAGCGCTATTCATTAACCGGGAACGACGCAGGCTGCCAAAAGGAGGCTGGGCAAAATGCTGCGCCATCATCAAAAACATCAATTCATAACAGCCTTGATAAAGTTTCATCAAAGCCCTGGCATTGACATCCAGTACCTTGTTACATCCCTCACGCTCTTCCAGAACCGGGTTCTTCAATACATGCAATGCCGGCTCGAAAGGCATTTTCTGCGCGGTAAGCGTGGTTGAGATATTACGCAGCCGCTGGAAATGTGAAGTGTCGAAATGCGGCGAATCAAACGCACCGCCCTCCCCTTGTTCAACCACAAAGTCGACAGCGAATAATGCGCTTTGCGTGTCATACACTTCCAATTGGTAACCTGGGTAGGCGCGATTGGTCAGCTCATTTAAAAACAAGTGGTGCTCGCCACTGCGTTTTCCTTCAACCCCATCAAACAACCCGGGTAGATCAGTAAATGCCTGCCGGATTGCCGCATAAAAATCCGCAATGGATTTACCAGGTGACGCGATGTAGTTCGGCCATTCAAACCGGACAAAGCGCGCCAATATATGTTCGGAGAAGGGTTCAAAAGAGAATTCGGTATCCAGCCCATATATTGTTTGCGCCTGATTACCGATGACAGGGTTACCCGGGTAGAAAGGCTCGCCCAATGCCATAAGGAGGTTATTCATCACCAGGTAGTGAATCATTTCCTCATGCGCGATTTCCAGCAGCGCACCACGAAAGCCGCTTTCACGACGTCTATCGCTGGTTCCACAGGCAAGCTTCAACTGTGCTTCATTCCAACGCCCCGTTTCGACCAGCTGCAGCCCCTGTGCATAGTTGGGTATTGAGCCCGCGGCGTACAGGTACTGCAGCATGATCGACAGTTCCAGATCCACCGCCTTTCTCAGCTCAGTAATCAGCTGCGCTTTGCTGGTAATTGCCGTCGGTTCGACCTGCTGCGCATCGCTGGATCTGGCCGATGCTTCCACATTGGCCAAGTACTTGAGGAACAGCCTGGATTTGGGCAGCGAGAGTTCCCGCGTGCTGGGCATGTAATAGCTTTTTTCGCGATTCTGTGGGTCGCACATCTGCCACATCAGCCGGGCATAGGTCTCGCATTTACAGCTATCCGCCAGGCTGAATACCTTGTCCGACATAAAGGGGTAGATCAACTCGTAATACCCCATGACATGCTTGTACAAGAACGCGTAATCGACCTGCTCAGTAGGCACGTCATCCAGATGCCAGTCGTCCGGCAGCACGCGTACGCCAATGTGCTGCGCACTTTCGACGGCCCCCAGTACGATACGGGTCGCCCCTGATGCTTTGCCCTCCAACGTCAGCTCCGCCAACCCCTCAGCCTGCAAGGAATACTGGACATGAGTGCCGACCAAATCGGCATCCTGCACACCAATTGCCAATGCAGGGTGTTGCATGGGCTTACCGCGGTAGTAACTCCGGATATCGATTGTTTTCGGGAAGGCTATATCTTCGGATTTATTTGGCGCTTCCAAAGCAATATTGTTGCTATCGGACTGTACTACCCAGTCACTTTCCACCCAGTGCGCCTTATCGCTAACCAACACGAGTGTATCGTCCGGTATGTTCAATAACGGAACATCAAGTACACCGTGGTTATTCCAGAAATCGAGATACAACTGCTCTGGAATATGGGCGACCAGAGCACCCGATTGGGTTTTCAATTCAAGATTACCCAATGGGAACTTACCGCCCAACTGATGCGTAGGGTGATTATCTGCAACCGGCTTCATACCCCTGGTCGTGAAGGGGATACTCGTCGGCATATTGAACGAAAGCCGATCAGCATGAACCTTTACTGTAATCGGGCCCAAACCCGTGCTTTGTGGCAAAAGTAAGCGGCCTGCGGGATAAGTTGCCAGCTCATCTTTGTACCAAAGACCCATAGTCCCTACCAGATCGTAAAATACTGGTGAATCTGGTTTTGGCGGTGTGGACATATTGAACAGCGCATATTGGACAGTAAGCCCTAGCACATTTTCATCTTCCAACGCCTGCCGTAGATAATTCAAACTCCCCGGGGTTGACCCCTGCATGTTGAATAGGAAATATGGATCACCTTTCGGTACCGAGAACTGAAATACCCTGGTACGTGAAAACTCATCATCCAGAAAATGACTGCTACGCTCTGAAATGTGATGCCCACCCAGCCACCGTACTGAGTGGGTTTGATTAATATCCGCCGAGAACATATGCGGGGAATTCGGCGTTGCGTTCTTATCGCTCAGCACAAATTGGCCAGCATAGATCACTGTGGTATCTATCTGGGTTGGGTCGTTATCCACCCAACGGGCACGGTTGAAAGTGGTTCTTAAATACTCGTTATAGTGCCCCCACAATGCCAACTTGGAACCGACCAACTCATCACTTGTATCAATAATCCCCGCTGCGAGCTGTACCCCGGTGATTCTTGCATTCTCCCAGGAGAAATGATTATTCCCGCAAGCGTTATAACCTGTTGCAAGACTGAATATCCCTTCCGGATCAGGCTTGCCTTCTGCATTGAACCGCGGGCCAAGCTTTTTTAAATGCGCATGAAAATCGGTTGGTGGCCGCGATAAATCAAACGGCTCACCATTCATGTACACGGTATTGGTGGCGATATCTATATCATTGTGGACACTTCTATTCGCAGTTGGCACATTGGCACGGGCGAATCCTCTGAAATGAAAACGAGGAACATCAAGAATACTCATACTTACCCCTGCCCAATGGCCACTATTGCGTTCTGCTGATCCACTATTACCTGGGTTTTCATTTTGAAAGTCGTTCGATCAATATACCCGCCGACTTTTTGGCACTAAGTATCCCCCCTTCCATCCAACCGCAATGGGAGGTATAAGCATCTGAGCAGGCAATAACGCCGTTCTCTTTATGAAGCAAGGCAAATGGATGTTCTATGGCCGTATCCACACAGAATTCGACACCATGTGGCCAGTGCTTATGGTGATGTTCCTTTGGGAAAGGTATGTGCGCTGGTGTCAGATCCAAGGCATCAGCAAGATGGAAATGTACTTCTTTCAGGAATTCATCCTCTCCATTCTTTAAGCAGTCGTGCCAATAGCTGGCATTTTCACTGTCGGTATAGAAAAAGATGTACTTGTTGCTTTTGAAATAAATCTTCCGTAGGGGATTGTCGGCAATGATGACTTTATCTACGAGCTGATAGGGCTCCCACCAAGGTGTATCGTAAAACAGGAATCCTTTGAACAGGGGGAGCGAGCCATATCGATATTGGCTCCAATCCTCGGGGAAGTTCAGTGCCAATTTCGGCATGGCCGATGGCGGAATAGCCAAGATGACATGCCGTGCTACATGTGTGACTGTTTCATTGGCTTCATTAAGGAATGTGAGTTGATATTCATCATCCTGCTTAATCAGGGAAATCAGTCTGTGATCAAAGGTAAAGCTCACCCCTTTGGATTGCGCTTCAGCCTTCATCTGACCAATCAGCTGGGTAAAGCCATTGGAGGCATAAAACCACTGGTTCAAAGCATTCTTGGAAAAGCTTTGGGTCTCCGGATGCTTTTCAATAATATCATATGCCATTTCTGCAGAAATGTTCGGCAGAAATAAAGCATCGTAACCCATCGACTTTATTATCTTCCTTGCTTCAATTTCCCCAAGGTAACTGCTGATAAAACTTAAAAAGGAATCTTTACCATGCTCTTTCAGCATGGGTATCAAACTTAATATGGTACTTCTTAACTTTTCTTGAACATTATCCTTTAGCGCCAATTCGGTAAATGGATAAATATCATTCTTCTGATCGTAACTCTGCATGACACGCTGGAAATTCGGGTGCAATTGTGGCGAGTAACGTCCTGCTCCCAGCTCAATACTTTCTTCCGCATCCAAGTTCTTGGAATTGACACGCCCACCGACATCGGCATTCATATCAAAGACCTGAATATCCAGACCATTACAAACCGATGACTCCAGTAGCTGGTTTACACAACTAAGTCCGCTTATACCGGCACCAACAATACAAATGTCAGAGTAATGCATCATCTTAAATCCCCTATTGGAAACTGCTCAACGCTTGCTAGTGGCGATGTTGATTAGTCGGGCACACGTAATCACCACGCTTTTGGCGCGGCTAGACGTGTGAATCCGCCAATGATTGACGTGATCGACGTGTTTCCCCAATTTTTACCTTATTTGGGAGACCTTTTGTGCATCAGGGACTATTTTTAACAGTTTATTAACAAGTTATACGTCATTTCAGCAACAATATTGAAAATGCGAAATTAAGAAATTAATGTTTTTACATTGGATAACTTCAAGCAAATTACAGATTCCGTTAATTAAGTAATATGTTGATTTTTATTCAATCACCATGGCCTAACTGACATCTTGATTAATTAAGAATTCGTTCAAAATTTCGCGAGCCAAGGTGAGACAAGGCAAAAACACTCGAGGAAGTAGAGATTACAAGTGGCGATTGAACATTCTGAGGGCGTTTCAACGTCGTATTTCTGACTTACAGCAAACTTTGGACAAGTACTAAGAACCGGTTCAGCGATCTATCGCGAGCGAGCAACCATCAACAAGGTGCAGCGCAGAAGCTGGAATGTCCTCTTGTGCATGAAGGCTTCGAGCAGCAAATGAGCCCTGATCACAGCTGCGCAGTAAGATCGCGGACAGGTTCTAAACGGTGAGGGAAAAGGGAAAGCCAAGTCCTCCAGCACTTGCTGCTGGCCTTCAGCGTTGAGCCGTTTACAATGGCGTTTTGCCTTGTGCCTTTTCTCATGAGCCGTCCCGACTCCCCCTGCGTTGCCCTTTGCTCCACCGCCCTAGGCGACGAGGTCTGCATGGGCTGCGGCCGTACGTTTTTTGAAGTTGCCAACTGGGTGTGCCTGAGCGATACAGAGAAAGAAGCCGTCTGGCGACGGCTTGAATCACACTGGGCAGAACAGGGGCTGCCAGCGCCTTGGCATGTAACAGACTAATCGCAAGAAGCGATCCGGAACCAGTTCAAGATAACTTGCCAAAGTTGCCCAGTTGCCGCTCCAGAAGTCTCTGCAACCATTGAATCTGCATAGGTGGCTCACCCTGGTAGCTGTGTACGGCATATACCGACCGCCGTTCACCATATACACCATCCAGAACGGTCAACAGCTCTCCACGCTCAAGCGCAGGCTTAACCAGCACATTTGGTAATACGGCAATACCCTTGCCCAGTAACGCCAACTCACAAGCCAGCGCTGCGCTATCAACCCGGTACTTTGCTGTCATCGGCAGTTCGTGAAGCTGCTGGGTAGCATCAATCAGTTGCAACGACTTGTTAAGTTGCTGCCAGCGCGTCGCAATAAAGGCATGGGATATAAAATCTGTTACTTGGTAAATCGGCGTGGCGCGCATCAAGTAACCGGGCGATGCAACTGGCACCCCCCAAAGCTCGCCAAGTTTACGTGCCCGTAAACTGCTGTCTGCCAACTCACCTACCCGCACTGCCAAGTCGATACCATGCCTCACGATGTCGACCACCGCATCATCTACCCGTATGTCCGGTTCCAAATCAGGAAACCGTTCCGTCAACTGCACCAAAGCCGGTACCACTACGCTAGATGCAAGCGCATGCGGGCCAGTTACTTTAATTGGACCTTTTGGACGGGCCTGCAGTTGTTGAATTTCGTCTCGCGCCACATCTAGCAATACCGACATTTCGTCGCATCGTGCAGCAAACAGGCGACCGGCTTCAGTCAGGCTGAGCCGCCGCGTTGTCCTGACCAACAGCTGTGTACCCAGAAGCTGCTCAAGGCGTGACACATGCTGACTGATACCCGATTTGGTCAGGTTCAGTGCTTCCGCCGCTTCGGTGAAACTACCCCGCTTCACCACTTCACGAAACAGCAGCATACGAAAAGCCAGTTGCTTTCGTTCATTTTCCATAAACAGTGAATGAATTTTCTGACCATTTATTGCTAAATATCGCCCAATATAGACTTCGCTCCGTGATTTCAACAACCCCAGACGGAGTACCACCATGCAAGCCCATCACAAAGTGTTATTTGACTTTTTAATAGCCAGCCAACAATGGGTTGCCGCTTTCAATGCCGGTAATGCCAGGCAATGTGCCGACACCTATATCGACAACGCCGTCATGGAAGCGCAACCCTTCGGCATCTATACCGGCCGCGACGCCATCTATTCCTTCTGGAACGATTTGGTCAGCAAAGGGGCGACCAATCTGCAGTATCTCCAACCTGTGCTTGAAGTGATTGATGCAAACACTGTGTTACTGTCTGCCAATTGGTCAATGAACATCGGACATGGTCGTATCTATCGCGAACGCTGGGTTCAACAAGATGGCCGCTGGATGCTGGCAGATGACCACTTCGGCTTGCTTGGCAGTCACGGTGAGTAAAAGGAGTAAGAACCTGTTCATGATCTTACTGTGCAGCTGTAATCAGGGCTTATGTGCTGCTCTGAACCCTGCTGACAACTGCTCGTGACAGATCTTGAACAGATTCTAAGAAACGGTTCATTTGCCTCTCCAACTGTTCACAACTGTTTGCAGGAACCGTTCTTTCGGGCACCTCGAAAAACCCTCCGCCCATGGCATGATTCCGACATCCAAAAGTCAGCCCTCCAATCATGATCAAATCCAGTCTGTTTGCCAGTGAAGAACGTGAAGCCAAGCTTGATCAGCTGGGCGATGCACTGAAGGTTCTGGGGACCCATGTCGATTTTGCCGCACTGGCGGCAGACATTGACCGAGCAGCGCCTCGACCCAGCCGCGCCCGCGGCGGCCGGCCACCGTTTCCGACGG